>JAJUGC010000335.1 GCA_029268325.1 Gammaproteobacteria bacterium
GACGATCCAGCAGCGCCCGCGCCAGGTCGTCCTTGGCGATGGCCAGCTGGAGATAGAGGTCACCACTGTCGGGATCCTGCCACTGTTGCAGAATATCGGCCTGGCCCACATCCAGGGCCAGAGACTCCCCCCGGGACTGTTGCCGAAACAGGGTCTCTCCATCACCATTGCGGCTTTGCACCCGCGATTCAGTGGTGACCTGTACCTCCTGACTGACCTGCAGCAGGATATTGGCAAGGGCCGACTGACGGGCTTCGGCGAGGGTTTTCCCCATGCCGACAGCTATCAGGCGTGAGTCAGACACCGGGGCCTGAAACACCCAGGCCGGAGGCTGTGCCGACTGGACTGGAGGGCTGGCCAAGCCGGCGACTGCGATGGCAGCCGCCACTGCCCTATAAGCGAATGACCTCATCCCTTGGCTTCGAGCTCAGCCTGAAGGGCGTTGATCTGCTTAATGGTCTCCTGTTCCAGAGAGATGATTTTGTTGGCTTCAGAGGCCAGAGAGATTTGATCCTTGGCGCGGAGGATTGCCAGACCCAGATCATTATCCGCGGTCTTTTCACCCTCACCCAAAAAGCTATTTAGCAGGTTGGTGCCACTGGCGAAGGCCACGGCCTGGGCATGGTCCTTCATGATCAGCGTGGCTTGGGCCAAATTCACGGTAATCTCCAGGCCCAGCTCAGTATTCTTGGCGGAAATGGCTTCCAGCGCTGCCTCATAGGCCGCAAACTTGGTGCTGATCTTTTCATTGTCCGAAGTGGCACCAGAGTCAAACTCAAACATTGCAGCGAGCAGCTCTTCCTCAGCCAGGCCCTGATGGGCCTTGAGAAACGCCTGCACATCCACATGGTTGGCGGCCAAGGTGCGGTACTCCCCCATCACGGTGTACTGCCGCTCCAGCAGGGATGCACAAACATTCAGGAACTCATCGACCCCCGCCTGAATTTCAACGCGGTTAAAGCCAACAGCTTCAATCTCCTTGGATAACTCTGCGATATATTGTTCCCGATCCAGAGTAGCGGCCTCCTGACCAGTAAACTGGTTAAAGGTGGCACAGCCGGACAGCATTACCGTAACAAGAGGAACCGCAAGCCATTTGTTCATTGTTTGCCTTGTACCTAAACAATAATTAACGTTGTGTTGGCAGCAAGATTAGCAGGAACTCTAAATTTCCATTGTCAAACAATGTGAATCTTTACATTGGCTCTAACAACGGCTTTGGCAGGAAGGAAGCTTTAACTTTTAACTGACTGAAATAGAAAGGCTTTGCAGCGATAAAGCTAGTAGGAATAGAGGCTGAACGCAGCTTACTGGACGCTGATTTGAGAAAATTTTGAGAAAATAAAAAAGCCACTTTTGAGGGTCTCTCTAAGTGGCTCTTTTATATAGAAATTTGGTAGGACCAGGCGGATTCGAACCGCCGACCTCTACCATGTCAAGGTAGCGCTCTAACCAACTGAGCTATGGTCCTATGTCTCCAGCGGCGCGTACTGTAACAAAGTTGCTGGGGGCGATCAAGCAGTATTTGCTAATTGCTTCACTTAAACCTGCCACTTCCCACAAGTGCGGCCCGTAATGAACATTCTTTAGCCAAACAAGCAGTTAGCGAATCAAAGTCCTAATTCGTGATAGGAAAGAAACTCCAGCAAATCACCGGGCTTTACCTGTTGCCTGGGCGGCACTATGGCAAACCCGTCTCCCCAACTGGCCGATGCCAGAACCCCTGAACTCTGGTTGGGGTATATGTCGATGGTCCACTCCCCGGCTCCGTCGCTGACTAGTCGGCAGCGCAGGTACTCCTGGCGCGCTCCCCGGTTGTGATAATCAAAACCCGCCTTAAGGCGCCAGGTCTTAGCCAGCCACTCCGAGGCACCCTGGGCTTTCAGCAGAAATGGCCGCGCCAGCACGGCAAAGGTGACGAACACCGCCGCCGGATTTCCGGGCAGGCCCATAAAAGGCGTCTCCCCCACATAACCGAACGCCAGTGGCTTACCCGGCTTGATAGCCAGTTTCCAAAGCTCCAGCCTGCCCAGGCGCGTTACGGTATTTTTGACGTGGTCTTCCTCCCCCACCGACACACCACCGCTGCTGATAATGCAGTCCGCCTCCTGGGCGGCCTGAAGCAACGCCCGCTCCGTGGCTTCCGGGGTGTCTTCAATAATCCCGAAATCCACAACCTCCATGCCCAAAGAAGCCAGCATACCCAGCAAGGTATAGCGGTTGGAGTTGAAGATTTGCCCCGGCCCGGCCTGCTGTCCCGGCTCCACCAGCTCATCGCCTGTGGAAATGACTGCCACCTTCATCTGACGCCATACCTTCACCTTAGCAATACCGACCGAAGCCAACAGCCCCATATCCTGGGGCCGCAAGCGCCGGCCAGCCGGCAAAACGACAGCCCCCTTGGCAATATCCTGCCCTCGGTTGCGCACATTCATACCAGGAATCACCGTCGTGCGGATCCGTACACTGTTGCCGTCCGTTTCCGTATCCTCCTGCATCACCACCGCATCTGCGCCTGGCGGCATCGGCGCACCGGTAAAGATGCGCGCTGCGGTGCCGGGTTCCAAAAGTTGTCCGACCTGGCCTGCGGCTATCCGCTGACTAATGGGCAACTGGACTTTTCCCGCTGCGAGGTCACCAGAGGCCACGGCGTAACCATCCATGGCGCTGTTATCCAGGGGCGGCACATCCACCCCGGACAAGACCGCCTCCGCCAACACCCTTCCCCGAGACTCGGCCAGCTTGATGGATTCAGCTTCCATGACGGGACGGGCTGCTTCCAATAGAGTCTGTAGCGCCTCTGCTACTGGCAGCAATCCGAGACGTTCGCAATGATTAGACATGGACTGTTTCCTTCACCAAGCAGGCAGCCGCTGGAGCTCCGGCCCCTAACGTCCTAAGCGACTCCGACGGCACGATTTCTGGATAGGCTACGGGCTCTAACGAATCGGATGGTAGCGGTAGATTTCTTCCAATTGAGAGGGAGACTCGACCGTCACATCCATATCATGCACCAGGCCATCAGTCAGTCCATACACCCAACCATGCACTGCCAGGGGC
>JAJUGC010000336.1 GCA_029268325.1 Gammaproteobacteria bacterium
ACCATTCTGCACGCTGTGCTCTGTGTTGACCGTGATGCCGATGGCAAACTGCAAAGTCTGTTGACCAAAGACAACTTCTGCCCGGCAGATCAGCGCGAAGCTTTGATGTACTTCGAAATCGACCGCCAGGCTGAACCTGAAGAGCTTGAGGCCCTGCGCGTCGCCTTGGAAAACATTCTGGCTGATGTGCGCGTCGTGGCCGATGACAGCGGGAAGATCCGGGCGCGCCTGCAGGAACTGGCCCAAAGCCTGTCTGCCACTGGCGAGGAGCAGGCTGCGTTTCTGGACTGGATGCAGAAAGACCACTTCCTGTGCCTGGGCTATGAAGAGTTTGAGCTGGTAAAAGAGGGCGGCCAGTTGCTCTGGCAATTGGTGGATGGCTCCCAGTTGGGCATTCGCCAAAGTGAAGAGATTCGTGCGTCGCGGGTGGATCTCGCCCAGGAACCGGCCCAGATCCGTGAGCGTTTGCTCCAGCCTGGGACTCTGCTATTTGCTAAATCCCCCCAGCGCTCCACGGTGTATCGCCCGGTCTATACCGATGTGGTGCTGGTCAAACGCTTGAACGACGCCGGCGAAGTGATCGGCGCTTATCGGTTCCTTGGCCTTTATACGGCCTCCGCCTATCAGCAGAGCCCGAGCCAGATTCCGCTGGTGCGTCACAAGGTGGCGGCCGTGCAGGAGCGCGCCGGGTTGGATCTGAGTGATTATTCAGGCAGGGAGCTGGAGCAGATCCTGGCTACCTATCCGCTGGACGAGTTGTTCCAGATCGACACTGACGAGCTCTACAACATCGCCTTGTCAGTCCTGAATATCCAGGAGCGGCGCCAAATCCGGCTCTTCCTGAGGGAAGACGCGCTCGGCCGTTTCGTCTCCGCGTTGGTCTATGTGCCGCGGGACAGATACAACGCGGAGTTGCGGCAGAAAATCTCCAATCTGCTTGTCGAAGCCTTGGGCGCAAGCGATGTGGAGTTCGTAACCCATTTCTCTGAGTCTGTCCTGGCCCGGACCCTGTTTACCCTGCGGGTTCAGCCCATGGAGCAACGGGCCCTCAACGAGCGGGAGTTGGAAAATCAAATCCGTGCCCTTGCCCAGTCCTGGCATGATGGCTTGCGGGAGTCGCTGGCAGAGGCCTATGGTGCAGAGCAGGCCGGCGTCTATTTCCAACGCTATCAGAACGCCTTTCCCCGTAGCTATCAGGATAACTTCTCTCCACGGGAGGCGGCCCAGGATATCGGCCACCTGGCAGCGCTGGATGGAAACAAGCCCCTGGGAATCAGCTTCGGCCGTGCACAGGAAGACTCTGAGAAGGTTCTGCACTTGAAGCTGTTCCATCCGGAGAGCCGGCTGTTGCTTTCCGACGTGTTGCCCGTTTTTGAAAACCTGGGGCTGCGGGTCATTGGTGAGACCTCCTACAAGACACAGGATCGCAACGAGCGCACCATTTGGATCCATGACTTCGCCCTGGAAAGCTTCGATGGGCGCGTTATTGAGCTCGACTCCGTTCGTGAGAGCCTGGAGGAGTTGCTGGTCCGCGTCTGGTCCGGTGAAGCTGAGAACGACGCCTTTAACCGCCTGGTGTTGATGGCCGGTATGAACTGGCGTCAGATCGTCCTGCTACGTGCCTATGCCCGCTACATGCACCAGATCCGCATCAGCCATAGCCAGGATTTCATTGCCGGGACGCTGGCTTCCCAAACAGATCTTGCCCGCCTGATCCTGCAGTTGTTCGAGACCCGCTTTGATCCGGACCGGACGGAGAGTGTCGAGCAGCGCCTGGAGCTGCAGGCCAAGTTGCAAGCAGAAATCGCCGCAGGCCTGGAGCAGGTTGATAATCTCAGTGAGGACCGCATCCTGCGGCGCTATGTGGAGTTGATTTGCGCCACGCTGCGTACCAACTTCTACCAGGGAGGCGATACGCCCAAGCCCTATATCTCCTTCAAGTTCCGCCCTGCGGAGATTTCGGAGATGCCGTTGCCCCTGCCGGAGTATGAGATTTTTGTCTATTCCCCCCGTGTGGAAGGTATCCACCTGCGGGGTGGCAAGGTGGCCCGGGGTGGCCTGCGCTGGTCCGACCGCCTGGAAGACTACCGCACGGAAGTGTTGGGCTTGGTCAAGGCCCAGCAGGTCAAGAACTCGGTTATCGTACCTGCCGGAGCCAAAGGAGGCTTTGTCGCCAAAGCTCTTCCGGAAGGAGACCGGGAAGCATGGCTCAAGGAAGGCGTGGCCTGTTACCAGATGTTTATCCGGGGCATGCTGGATATCACCGACAACCTGGAAGGCGAAGCCGTAGTACCGCCGGCCCGGGTGGTCCGTCACGACTCCGACGACCCCTATCTGGTGGTTGCCGCCGACAAGGGAACGGCCACCTTCTCCGACATTGCCAATGCCCTGGCGGCGGAATATGGTTTCTGGCTGGGAGATGCGTTCGCCTCGGGCGGCAGCAACGGCTATGACCACAAGACAATGGGAATTACCGCCCGGGGTGCCTGGGTATCCGTAGAGCGCCACTTCCGCGAAATGGGGATTGATACCCGCTCCGAGAACTTTACCGTGGTTGGTATCGGCGATATGGCCGGAGACGTGTTCGGCAACGGTATGCTGCGCTCACGACACATCCAGTTGGTGGGGGCGTTCAACCACATGCATATCTTTGTCGACCCGAATCCCGATCCGGAACTGAGCTTCTGTGAGCGTGAGCGGCTGTTCAAGCTGCCCCGTTCATCCTGGGCCGACTATGACGCCAGCCTGATTTCCGAAGGCGGTGGGGTCTTCCTGCGTTCCCAGAAGTCCATTGCCATCAGCCCGCAAATGAAGGAGCGGTTGGGGATCACCGAAGACCAACTGACGCCGAACCAGCTGATCTCTGCCTTGCTGAAAGCGCCTGTGGATCTGATCTGGAATGGCGGCATTGGTACTTACATCAAGTCCTCTGAAGAGAACAACGTGGATGTTGGGGACAAGGCCAATGATGCAGTCCGGGTGGATGGACGGGATCTGCGTTGCCGGGTAGTTGGCGAGGGCGGCAACCTGGGGATGACCCAGCAGGCCCGC
>JAJUGC010000337.1 GCA_029268325.1 Gammaproteobacteria bacterium
CGCCAGACAAAGCCATCAGGCTGACCAATTCCCGCCGCAGTTGGAGCCAGCGCGCCTCGGGGCTCGCCGGGGGCGCTGACGCTTCAGGCTGAGGCTTGGCCTGGCCGGGACGGGCACCTGGAGCCCTGTGTTGTGCCGTACGCTGGAGCACCCTTTGCCAGTAACGGCTGAAGACGGCGTTAGGGACTTGGTTTTCCTTAAAGTACTGGGCCAGCAACTCCGCCAGCGTCCCAAACCCGGCAGAGACCGGCTGGCCCGGCTCGGTGAGCACCACCGGCTTCTGGGCCATGATGGCCCGCCGCATCGCCTCGTCCCGAGGAATGCAGGCCAGCCACTGGATATTCAGACCGATATACTTTTCCACCGCGCCATTGAAGCGCTGGAAGATCCGCCAGGCCTGACGGGAGTCCGCCACCATATTCACCACCACCTGCACCGTACGCCGATAGCCTTTCTGATACAGGACTTTCAACAGTGAAAACGCATCCGTGAGCGAGGTCGGCTCGGGGGTGATCACCACCAGCGCACTTTGGGCGCTGGCCACAAAGTGCAACACACTGGCAGAGATACCAGCGGCGGTATCGATCAGCAGGTAGTCATACTGCTGCTCCAACTGGCCCAAGCCCTGGATCAGCGCCTGCTGATCGACCGGCTCGGGATTGGCCAGGGCCGCCAGGCCCGAGGCTCCGGGAATGATGTCCACCCCTCCCGGCCCGGCCAACAGGATATCCGCCAGTTGTTTCTCGCCACTGAAAACATGTTCCAGCGTATAGCGAGGAGCCAGGCCGAGCAGGATGTTGATATTGGCCAGTCCTGTATCCGCATCGACCACACAGACTCGGGCCCCCTGCAGGGCAAGCGCAACAGCCAGGTTAACGCTGATACTGGTCTTGCCCACTCCCCCCTTGCCACTGGTCACGGCAACGATGCGGGTGGGTGCGGGAGAGATCATCCCTCCTGGAACTGGCTGCTTTTTCACACTGGATATAGACATAAACTTTCAAGGCCACGGGCTGTGGTTGCAAGGTTGGCTGTGGTTTCGCACGGGCGTATTTAACCCAAGCAAGGAAATAATTTCTGGACAACCTAACAGGTTATCTTCAATTTCCATATGCTCCCAATGGCTATACCACAGCTCTTGCCCTACAAAAGATGAACAACTTATCATTTTTGACAAAAAACATTTATAGTTTCCTGCAGCTCCGGCCCAGCCGGCATTCTTGAGCTAGGCTTTCCTTACCTACCAGTGGACAAGACAGACTTGTGGACAAAGCAAACCTAGGGATCAAAACCAGTTTCGGACGAAAGCCGTTGGACCAGCTGCGATGTTAACCGTTCGCCTATATCACCCATGATGATGCCTCAACGCCTTCCTCTACCGAATGAGTTCCAGTCAGACCGGCTGCCGGTATTGCCGCATGTCATGCTGGAAGTCATTCGGGCCAGCCATGATCCCACCCAATCGTTCCAGGACCTGGTCGCCAAGGTGAATCTGGATGCCTTTCTGGCCGGTAAGCTGGTCGCCGCCGCCCAAGCTGCCATTCACAACCGATGCAGCCGGGTGACGGGAATTGAGGACGCCATACGGGTGTTGGGGACTGAAGCCCTGAAGACTATCGTCATTACGCTCTCCATGCAGCAGGTCTTCAACCGTTTCCCGGATACACCTGCAGGGTATTTGGAAGAGTTTTGGCGACGCTCCCTGACAGCAGCCCTCTATGCCAAGTCCTTTGCCACCCTCACCAGCTATCCCTATCCGGAGGAGGCCTATCTGGCCGGCCTGATCCACAATATCGGGGAGCTGGTAATGGGCGTCCATTTTGGTGACCGCTACTTCAAGTTGAGAGAACTTGGTCAACATCAGGGCCCAATTGCCTTGGAACGGGCCGAATTCGGAACCGACCACACCGAGGCCGGTGCCTGGCTGGCCAGCGTTTGGAAGCTTGATGCAACGCTGGTGGATGCGGTGCGCCACCATCACAGCCCCACACGCCAGATCATGGATGCCCAGCACCTGACCAAGCTGATCCACCTGTCCGGCATCCTGGCGACGAACGTGGCCCCCCAAGAAACTGAATTACTGATTGCAGATGCTCTGTTTGGCCTGATGCCACCGCTGGTGCGCGAGATTGGCAAACGCATCCTGATTGAGGTGGAAGAGCTGGCAGAGCGCTTCCAGATCCATCAAGACGGCAGCACTAGACGTAAGCAGGAAGAGCTGGTGGAGGAAGTGCAAATCGCCAGCCTCCTGCAAATGAGCCGGGCCCATCTACTGGATACGGCCTCCACTCCAGACACCTGGACCCGCGTCCAGCACGCCGCCGAGATTCTGTTTCATTCCCCACACAGCTTGCTGTTTCTGGCCGAGCACAACCAGCCAGAACTGGTCTGTCGCCCCATGGCACAGCAACCCGACCTGGAGCTGAAAACCGCCCTACTCCCTGGACACAACTGCATTGGTGATGCCGCCCTTCAGGAGACGGTGACCCACTGGTGGCCGGGCCAGGCACCGGAGCCGACCGCCGCCATTGAAAAGCAGGTGCTGGCCCTTCTGCAGACACCGGGCTTTTGCTGCATTCCGCTGGTGATCAATGAGCAACGCCGAGGAGTTTTGGTATTGGGGCTGAACCAGCCGCTGGATGCCAATAGACAACGTTTATTCCAACTCTTTGGCACCGAAGTGGCCCGTACCTGGACACTTCTTCAAGCTTCCGCGCCGGCCCTCCAAGACCTGGGCGGGCTCCAGGCACAATGGCAGCATAACATTCGCGAGGCGGTGCACGAAGCCAACAATCCCCTGGCCATTATCCGCAACTACCTGGAAGTTCTGGCCTACAAGCTGGACCAGGAGCATGAGGCGCAACAGGATTTGGACGTCATTCGGGAGGAACTGGACCGCACAGCGCGCATCCTGCTGAACCTGTCGGAGGTGTCCTTCCTCGACAGCGCGGGGGTCGGCGAGCTGGTCGCGGGCCTCAAGACCTCGCGCCGCTTCCAGGCGGAGCTCAAGCTGCTGAACGTCGGCGAGCGCGTCTACAGCACGCTC
>JAJUGC010000338.1 GCA_029268325.1 Gammaproteobacteria bacterium
ATAGTAGGCCAAATAGGCCGGTACCAGTTTACGGAACCAGCCGGGCGAGACATACAGCTCGTACAGTCCCCGCGCCATCATTCGAACGTCATACAAATGGCCCGTGTGCTTGAGCAGGCGCAGGAAGTGGAGGCTAATGAAGAAGTGGAATTCCAGGGTGTTGAAGGCCATTTGCGAAACCCGCACCCAATAGCTTTTCACGGTGGCCTGGTACACATCAAAGGCCACCGCCTTGTGCTCCGACTCTTCAATGGCATGCCAGATCCACAGGGCCCGCAGGCGCGGATCCATCTGTTCCAACAGCTCCGGATGCTTCAACAGCAATTCGGCCATAATCGCCGTGAAGTGCTCCAGGGCACAGGTCATGGCTAGCTGGCGCTGGGGGCTTAGCTTCTGGCGCATGAAGCCCAGCCCTTCCCGGACCATGGCTTCGATCTTGTGGACCGGCAGGCCGCGCCCCTTGAGCCAATTGTTGAGGACATTATGCTCCTTGGCATGATGAGCTTCTTGACCGATAAACCCACGCACGGCCTTGCGCAAAGCCGGATCGGTGATCTGGTCCTGGAACAGGCGCACGGAATCCACGAAAAACCGCTCCCCTTCCGGAAAGGTGCCTGAAAGGGCACTGAGCAGCAGGGTCCGGAACGGATCATTGCCGAACCAGTTTTCCGGGATATCATCATCGAAACTGAAGTCCATCCGCCGCACAGGGATGGAATAGGAAGCAGGCAAAGATGCAGTCTGATTCATGAGGTTCCTCTCTTGCGGTAATTCCTGGCCGCATCTTCTGGTTTGACTGTCTTTGCCGAGTATAGAGAGCCCTGCGCCAGACCGTGAGGTTCAAAGCTGCCAAATTAGCTGTCATTTTCGGCCAAACCGCGACAGAAGTGACCTGCCAGCGGTCTTTCAGTCGGCAAAGTCTGATATCGCAAAAAGAGGAGGGTCATGTGTGGCGGGACTTCAGCCCGCCACGGGCCAGCATCAGTTCCGCTGCAGATGCCAGGCGCGGATACCCACGCCCAACAATGCTACTGCCGTCAGCGGCAGCACATACCAGGTCATGGCGTGCTGGAAGGTCTCAAAGCCTGGGGTGTTGGTCGCCACTACGATCAGGTGCAAGGTGTAGATGACGTAATAGGCGAAAAACAGTGCGCCCTTCCATCGGCTGATCACATAGCCAGAGAAGAACAACGGCAGACAGGCTATGGCCACGGCAATCATCACCGGGAAATCGAAATTGATTGCGTTGGCGGAAACGACCAGAGCCGTAGGAGATACCAAAGACGCCAGCCCCAGTACAGAGAGAATATTGAAGATATTGCTGCCTACCGCGTTGCCCACGGCGATGTCCCGTTCACCCTTGATGGCAGCGATGATGGATGTAGCCACCTCCGGCAGTGAAGTTCCAGCGGCAATAATCGTCAAGCCAATGACCAGTTCCGACAGCCCCAGGGCGCGGGCCAGGGCAACCGCCCCTTCCACCAGCAGGTTCGAGCCCACAACCAGCAGGGCTAACCCGCCCACGAGCAGGCCGAGATTCACCAGCCAGGCATAGGGCTTGGGTTGCTCGTGCAGACCATACTCCTCTGCAAACTCCCCACCGGCACCGTCTTTCTGTTCGCGGCGGCTCTTAATGATCAGGAATACGGTGTAGATCAGAACTCCGGAAAACAGCAGTGCGCCATCGAGACGGCTCAGCTCGCCATCATAGGCGAGAACGTAAACTAACAAACTGGCGCCGATCATCACCGGCACATCAAGCCGGATCAGTTGCCGCGACACGATCAGGGGAACGATCAGTGCCGACAGGCCCAGGATAAAAAGCACGTTGAAGATGTTACTGCCGATCACATTGCCAATGGCAATATCGCCCGATCCTGCCCAGGCTGACTGCACACTGACAGCCATTTCCGGTGCACTGGTACCAAAAGCGACCACCGTCAGGCCAATCACCAGCGGAGAGATCCCGAAAGCCGCCGCCAGCCGGGCCGCGCCCCGCACCAGCAACTCGGCTCCCACCACTAACAGCACCAGGCCGGCAACCAGGTAAACAAACGTCATCAAAGTCATAAAGTCCCCGGACATCTCTTCATTCAAAGGGCGGCATGAGGTCTCACAAGTAAGCATGAACTCTCAGGCCAAGGGCGCCATTATAATGACAAGTGGCCAAACCAGGATACCGCTCTTGGTACACATCCGGTCCGTTAGAGGTGTCCGCCCCGACAGCAGCAGCTCCCTACCTGCCCCTCCATCACTCCAACCCCACCAGAAAGTGACAGCAACAGTCAATAAACACCGAAAACCCCGGGTTCGGCATGGAAGTCTCCGCTTTTTCATGCTTCACTTAACCTGCTTGCAAACGTGAATAAACGTCTTTTCCACCCCTTATAACAAGTCCTCTAAAAGAGTCTGCCTATGTATAAAGTAATTCTCGCCCTTGGTTTTGCCCTGTTCGCCAACGTCAGCCTGGCAGCAGATGCCAGCTTTGAGAAAAGACTTGAAGCCTCCAAGCGCTACCTGTCCGTAATGCCAGTATCTTCCATGTGGGCAGACGTGACCGACAAGATGATGGCGACCATGGCGGCAGGCCAGCGGGAAGCCTTTGCCTCCATCATGGAGCAGATTGACCTGAGCCGCCTGGAAAACATCATGCTCAACGCCATGGCCCGTCACTTCACCTTGGAAGAAATCAATGCGTTGACGGAATTTTATTCCTCCCCAATCGGCCGCTCCGCCATGGAAAAGTTCGGCAGCTACATGGCCGATATCAATCCGGCCATCCAAGCCGAGCTGCAAACCGCCCTCCTCAAGGCCATGCAGCAGGCCCAGTAAAAGTTCCGCAACTTCACCGCTCGCCCCCTAGGCGAGCGGTCTTTTGGTCTCCCCATCTCCCAGGCCTAAAATATAGGCTCAGCCTGGACGCCCATTTCGGGCCGGCCAGCGCTGATGGCGCCGCCCAGACCTGTTAGCCAAAGGCTTTTCTGGAATGCGTCAGAGATGGGGGTCATGGCAATGCTGGAAGCATTCAGCC
>JAJUGC010000339.1 GCA_029268325.1 Gammaproteobacteria bacterium
CACCGCCTATATGACCATCCACAATATGGCCACCTGGATGATCGCCAGCTTTGGCTCCGACCAGTTGCGGGAGCACTGGTGCCCGAAACTGGTCTCCGGAGAGCTGCTGGCGTCCTACTGCCTGACCGAACCCAATGCGGGCTCTGACGCAGCTTCCCTGCGCACCACGGCTCAGCGGGACGGCGACAGCTATGTGCTGAACGGCTCCAAGATGTTTATTTCCGGTGCTGGCAGTACCGATGTCCTGGTGGTGATGGCCCGTACCGGCGGTCCCGGCCCCAAGGGCATTTCCGCCTTTGTGGTGCCCGCCGACACGCCTGGTATCAGCTATGGTCGCAAAGAGCGCAAGATGGGCTGGACCAGCCAGCCGACCCGGGCCATTACCTTTGACAATGTCCGCATTCCGGCAGCCAACCTGCTGGGGCAGGAAGGCGAAGGCTTCAAATTTGCCATGAAGGGGCTCGACGGCGGGCGCATCAATATCGCCACCTGCTCACTGGGCACCGCCCAGGCCGCGCTCGACACCGCCCAGCACTATCTGCTGGAGCGGGAGCAGTTCGGCAAAAAGCTCGCCGAGTTCCAGGCCCTGCAGTTCAAGCTGGCGGACATGACCACAGAACTGATAGCCGCCCGCCAGATGGTGTACCTGGCGGCCTGGAAGCTGGATCAGCAAGACCCGGAGGCCACCGTCTACAGCGCCATGGCCAAGCGCTTCGCCACGGATGTGGGGTTCAACGTCTGCAATGAAGCCCTGCAGATCCACGGTGGCTACGGCTATATCAAGGAGTACCCCCTGGAGCGCCATGTGCGCGACAGCCGCGTGCACCAGATCCTGGAAGGCACCAACGAAAACATGCGCGTGATCATCGCGCGCCGCCTGTTATTGGAAGGAGCGACGGAGGTGATTCGCTAATGCAAACAACAACAGACAAACTGGCCCTGGAAATCATCGACCACACGGCCCTGATCACCATCAGCAATCCACCGGCCAACACCTGGGACGCAGACAGCCTGACCGCCCTGAAAGACCTGGTGGAGCAGCTCAATGCCAACCGGGATATTTATGCCCTGGTGATTACCGGTCAGGGGGAGAAGTTCTTCTCCGCCGGTGCGGACCTGAAACTCTTTGCCGACGGCGACAAAGCCAACGCCCGCAAGATGGCACGCCTATTCGGGCAGGCCTTCGAAACCCTGAGCCAATTCCGGGGCGTGTCCATTGCCGCCATCAACGGCTATGCCATGGGTGGCGGCCTGGAATGTGCCCTGGCCTGCGATATCCGTATTGCCGAAGCCCAGGCCCAGATGGCCCTGCCAGAAGCCACAGTGGGGCTGCTGCCCTGTGCCGGCGGCACCCAAAACCTGCCCTGGCTGGTGGGTGAAGGCTGGGCCAAGCGGATGATTCTCTGTGGCGAACGGGTGGATGCGGCCACTGCCCTGCGCATCGGCCTGGTGGAGGAAGTGGTGGAGCAAGGCCAGGCCCGGGAAGCGGCTTTGCAATTAGCGGCCAAAGTAGCCAAACAAAGCCCCAGCTCGGTCACCGCTTGTAAGACCTTGATCCAAGCTGCCCGCACCAACCCCCTGGCCCAAGCCCTGCCGGTGGAGCGGGAACTGTTTGTGGACCTGTTTGACACCGAGGACCAGCGGGAAGGGGTGAATGCGTTTCTGGAGAAACGCCCGCCTGAATGGAAGAATCGATAAAAAGCACCAGGCTTATGTTCCCTCTCCCTCCTGGGGAGAGGGTTAGGGAGAGGGCCAGAGTTCTCGGGCAACTCCGCCTGAACGATTAGTGCCTGGGCATCCAGCCCTCTCCCCCGGCCCCTCTGCCTGCGCGGCCCGCCCAGAAGGGAGAGGGGAGAAACCGTGCAGCTCGCCGAAGACCAACGGCTGGTCTGGCAACTCATAGCAACAGGAACAACATGAATACCGACTCACCCGTATTATTTCGCGAACACCCCACCAGCTCCGGCCAGGCTATAGGCATTGCCACACTCAATGCCCCCAAATCCCTCAATGCCCTAAACCTGGAAATGATCGACCTCTTGAGCCAGCAGCTGGCCGCCTGGGAAACCGACTCCCGCATCGTCGCCGTCTGGCTGGAGGGCGCCGGGGAAAAGGCCTTCTGTGCCGGGGGCGATATCGTCAAGCTTTACCAGTCCATGGTGGACCATCCCCAGGGGCCCAACCCCTATGCCCAGGCCTTTTTCAGCCGGGAATACCGCCTCGACTACAGCATCCACCGCTACAGCAAGCCCATCCTGTGCTGGGGGCACGGCATCGTGATGGGCGGCGGGTTGGGGCTGATGGCCGGTGCCAGCCACCGGATCGTCACCGAAGCCTCCCGGATCGCCATGCCGGAAATCAGCATTGGCCTGTTTCCGGACGTGGGCGGCTCTTGGTTTCTGAACCGGATGCCGGAAGGCTGCGGCCTTTATCTCGGCCTGACCGGCAGCTCCATCAATGCCACCGACGCCCTTTTTGTGGGGCTGGGTGACTATTTCGTGCCGTTTGCCCAAAAAGATGAACTCTTGAGCCGGCTCAGTGCCGCCAACTGGAGCACCGACAGCGACGCGAACCAGGACCTGGCCACAGAAGTGCTGCGCACCTTTACAAGCCAACATCAGGACAACCTGCCCGAGGCCCAGGTGGAACCTCGCCTGCCCCTGATCCAACGGGTCACGGCAGCCTCCACTCTCAATGAAACCGTTGCCGCCATCCTCGCCGCCGATACTTCAGATGCCTGGATTAGCAAAGGGGTGAACAATTTGCGCCGGGGTTGTCCGGTCACGGCACATCTGGTGTGGGAGCAATTGCAAAGAGGCAAGAATTGGAGCCTGGGACAGGTATTCCGGCAGGAGCTGGTCATGGCGGTGCAATGCGCCCACCATCCTGACTTCCGGGAAGGGGTTCGGGCCCTGCTGATCGACAAGGACAACCAACCACGCTGGACATTCTCAAGCGTAGAGGAAGTGCCGGCAGAGTATGTACAGGAGTTCTTTACCAGCCCCTGG
>JAJUGC010000340.1 GCA_029268325.1 Gammaproteobacteria bacterium
CCATGGTCAGATATCCCTGCAGGATACCTTCAATAAAAGGACTCTCCGCGTAGCCCCCCTGAGCCTCACCTACTGGCCCGGCGGGGAACAGGACGGCCGCCGCACCGAGCAGGATAAGCGCCAACAACAGCACGGGCGTCATGATTTTACCGATATTGACCACCAGTTTTCCCGGCTTGAGGGACAACCAGATCACCACACTGAAGAAAATCAGGGTATAGACCAGCTGCGGCAGCCAGCCCTCTCCAAAGAAGGGTGCGACACCGATCTCAAAGGAAACCACGCCCGTTCGGGGCGTTGCAAAGAAAGGACCGATAGACAGATAAACCAAGACGGCCAGGATCAGCCCGGGGACACGGCCCAAAGGAACCGTCAGCGCATCCATGCCCCCGCCGACCCGGGCCAGGGCGACTAGCGTCAACAGCGGCAAACCCACTGCGGTCACCAGGAAGCCAAGGGCTGTCGGCCACATGTTGGTGCCGGAAACAAGCCCCGCCGCGGGTGGAAAGATGACGTTACCCGCCCCCAGGAACAGGGCGAAGACCATAAAGCCAAGAGCAAGCAAATTGCCATGGGACAGGGTTTTCATAAAACCTCGCTAATTGCCGGCGCGCTCTTGCCTTGAAACGCCAATCCGTGTCTTTTCGCTACGACACTCACCTGCAACCGTCAGGCGGTACAGCTTCTAATTATGAGAAAGCTACTCGCGGACGTCCAAGCAGAGGAATGCCTGGCGATCCTGGAAAGAGGAAACTATATCGAAGTAAAGAAGCACAGCGGCCGATCAAGCCCTGTTAAACCGAGCTTTGAGATCAAAACCGAGAAAAAACAGGCCACGCCGTCATTCATGAAGATGAGGCATGGAAATCTAAAACCGTATCTTGCAGAAGCCCGACTCCTTGGAGTGCGGGCTCTGTGCTTGCAAACTAACCGAGCGGCAATTATACCGCGGTAACGTTCTCAGCTTGTGGGCCTTTCTGCCCCTGAACAACGTTGAACGTCACTTTCTGGCCATCGACCAGACTGCGGCGCCCGCTGCCGTTGATTGCTCGGAAATGTACAAACACATCCGGGCCGTCATCTTGTTTGATAAAACCGTAACCCTTTTCGTCGTTAAACCATTTAACGACACCGGAAAGCAACTCACCTGACATAGTTTCCTCATTCCAAAAAAGCGGCCAATCTGCATTGGCTTTTAACTCTAAACACGACTGAAGCAGTTCGATGGCCGTCCTTTCATCGCCGGAGCATGAAACTAGGTCATGGTTCTGCATCAGTCGGTACTTTCTCATATTCCTTGGGGGTTGGGTAGACGGTAATTCAAAAATGTTTCCAATATCTGATCGAGCCGACACCCTGACCTGGGCAAACCCGGGAATTCCAGCTATCACCTGTGCGCCAAAATGGTTTCCACGCCGCCATGCCCCATTGACCTGCTCCCGCTCCAAACCTTTGACTACAAGTTATTTCACACAAATCAGAATCCGGCTAACATAGGCGCCCGGCGGAACAGCTGTACGCATCTAACTCTCAATGGACTTGGTCAGCCTATGTTGAACTTTCTTCCCTCTACGGTCATCGGAATCCTCAGCGCCCTCCTGCTGGCTCTCAACACCCTATTCTGGTGCACATTGCTCTATATTCCCGCCATTCTGAAACTGCTGATCCCCATCCGGGCCTGGCGCGTGCTCTGCACCAAAGTCATTATCCTGATCTCGGAATGCTGGGTGGCCTGCAACAGTGGCTGGATGAAGCTGACCCAAAAAACAGAGTGGGACGTGGAAGGCCTGGAAGGGCTAAACCATGAAGGCTGGTATCTGGTGCTGAGCAACCACCAAAGCTGGGTCGATATCCTGGCGCTTCAGCACGTCCTGAACCGTCGCGTGCCGTTTCTCAAGTTTTTCCTCAAGCAAGAGCTGATCTGGGTGCCGGTGATCGGGCTTGCCTGGTGGGGCCTGGACTTCCCCTTCATGAAACGCTACTCGGCGGAATATCTGAAAAAACATCCAGAGATGCGCGGCAAGGATTTGGAAACCACCCGCCGGGCCTGCGAAAAGTTCCGCTACACGCCGGTGAGTGTGATGAACTTCGTGGAAGGCACCCGCTTCACGCCGGCCAAGCATGCCCAGCAACAGTCGCCCTACCGCCACTTGCTAAAGCCGCGTCCCGGCGGAACGGCCTTTGTCCTGGACATCATGGGGGACTACATCAAGACTCTGGTGGACGTCACCATTGTCTATCCTGACGGACGTCCGACGTTTATGGATTTCCTCTGCGGCAAGGTGAAACGGATCCAACTCCGGATTCGCCAGGTGCCCATTCCCGCCAACCTGCGCAACCGCAATTACGGGGAAGATGAGCAGTTTCGGGAAGAGTTCAAACTCTGGCTGCACGAAATCTGGCAACACAAGGACCAGCTCATTGCCAGCCTGAGCCCTACGGCCCAGCCGGATGCGCCTCAAGCGGGAGGCGCCCCTATTCCGGATAATGGTGCGGGTCAAGCTGGATCAACTTGATCCGCCTGCCCTGCAGGACAACGGTGCCACCGTAGCGTTGCGCTCCGGTGGTGGAAAACTCGAAGCTGTAGCGCCGCCAGAAAGCCAGCCGGCCATCCTCACCCCGTACCGGGCGCAATTTGCGCAGCACCACGCTGTCATCCAGAAGCGCCACATCCATCCGCCGGCAGTGGGCCTTGGCGGCCTGATAGGCAATCTCCTTAATCTCCCGGGCCACCCACCAGTAGGCGGCACCAGCTCCCAGGAGCAACAGCCAGAATAATTTGGACAGGGTTAGCATCAGTAAACTTTCCAGACCATGGCCGCCCCATACTACTACGGGTCTGGAACGACTACGAGAGCCATCCCCCTACCCCAGCACTCCTTCGGGCCGGACCCTAGGCTTTCCAGCTTTCCAGCTCAACCTGCATGGAGCGCTCCTGGTCGCTGATCCAGACTTGCCCATCCTGAATATTCACCTGTAGCCGCATGGTACGCTGCACAAAG
>JAJUGC010000341.1 GCA_029268325.1 Gammaproteobacteria bacterium
GGAGCAACGGGCTGGCCTGCACCCCGCAGACTTAGAGACACTGGCGTCTGCAGACGCCCTCGCCGCCGTCTCACAACATCGCTATCAGGCCCGCTGGGACATTCTCGGTTTAGAGCCGCAAACAGCCCTGTTTGAATCCCTGGAGCCGGTGCAGGAAAGCCTAGCCCTACCCGCTCCCAGCGAAGGTGAAGCGTTGTTGGAAGATTATCAAAGCCTGGGCCTCAGCCTTGGGCGTCACCCCCTCAGCCTGCTGCGGGAGCAGGGTCTGCTGGAAGGCTGCCTCAATGCTGAGGATCTGCTGCAAATCGCGCACGGCAAGCCCGTGACGGTGGCGGGGCTGGTGGTATTGAGGCAGCGCCCCGGAACCTCGTCCGGCGTCACCTTTGTCACCCTGGAAGACGAAACCGGCAATATTAACCTGGTGGTCTGGCTCAACACGGCCCGCACCCAACGCAAGGCCTTGCTCACGGCTCGGTTACTCAAGGTGAAAGGCATCCTGGAACGGGAGGGCGATGTGATTCATGTGGTGGCCGGCAAGTTAGTAGATCTGAGCCATCACCTGGGCGCGTTGCAGGTCAAGTCGCGGGATTTTCATTAGGATTAAACCCGCTCCAATGGTTAGGCCTGTCGCAACCGGTCAACAATCTGCTGCACCAGGCTTTCCGCTGCTGAGTAATATCCACTGCCATCCCATCCGTTGGCTCTTCCAGATCCTCAAACTGGCTTCGTAAGAGATCCACCGGCATGTAATGCCCCTTACGGTGCACCAATCGCTCCCGAATCACCTCAAAGCTCCCCTGCAGATAAACCACCACAATCTCTGGGCGCCCGTCTTTGAGAAAGTCCCGATACGCTTTCTTCAGGGCGGAACAGGTAATAACCGCGGAGACGCCGGTTGCCATCAATTCATCAATCAACACTTTCAATGAGACTAGCCAGGGCTGGCGATCGGCATCTGTGAGCGGGTGACGCTGGGCCATTTTCTGCACGTTAGTTTCGGGATGAAAATCGTCCCCCTCGAAAAACAGCCAGCCCAGTTGCTCTGCAAGCTTTTGGGCAACAGTGGTTTTGCCGGCCCCCGAGACGCCCATCACGATCACGATTGTCATCCCACTTCCTTAGGCTCAAGTTCATCCCCATGACGGGCTCGGGTTGGCCGTGGCCCTATCACACATGCGCCACAACCTGCACATTGCCTTGGGGCTGGCCCTCCGTGAAAGCCACCACCCGCTCACGAATCCGCTGAAAGGTGATATTGATCTGCTCATTGCCCACCACCAATCCTCGAATCCGTAACTGGTTCACACCAGCCGGCAAATGGGGAGACTCGATCTGAACCTGGTTGTTCCAGCCGTCAATGCTGATCCCCAGGCAGCCCTGCAGAATCATGAACACCGCGCCAGACGACCAGGCCTGGGGGATACAGGCGACAGGATAAGCAATGGGATCATTACCCGGAAAACGCTGAAAACCACAGAACAGCTCTGGCAGTCGCATCCCGAAGTGCACCGAGGCGGCAAACAGCTCTGAGAGGATATGGGCTGCTCCGCGCCGGTCACCATAACGGGCCAATCCGGCGGCACAAACGGCCGTATCATGAGGCCAGACCGAACCATTGTGATAAGACATAGGGTTATAACGTTTCTCATCATTGGCCAGCGTCCGGATCCCCCAACCAGAGTCGAACTTGCTGGACAACAACTGCTGGCCTACCAGCCGCCCCCGCTCCGGATCTGCCAGCCCTGTATATAACAGGTGCCCAGCGTTGGAACCCCGTACCCGGCACAACTGGCCTTCCCCATCAATCGCCATTGCATAGAACTGCTTGTCTTCCATCCAGTAGCGGGCTTCTACCAAGAGCCGCACCTTCTCGGCCTTCTTACGCCAACGCTCCGAGGCGTCCCTGTCGCCCCGGCGTGCAGACAGGCTTTCCATGGCACGGTAGGCCGCGAACCGGTAGCCCTGCACCTCCACCAGGGCAATGGGGCCGCGGGGAAAGCTGCCATCCTCGTGGAACACCGAGTCTTCGCTGTCTTTCCAGCCCTGGTTGGCCAGGCCGGTGTCTTCGCCCCGGGCATAGTCCAGCAGCCCATCCCCATCGGAATCCCCGAATTCCTCAATCCAACGGATGGCCTGTTCCAGTGACGACCAGATCCGGTTGATAAACTCCATATCGCCTGTCCGGTCGGCATAGGCCCCCGCCAGCATCACGAACAAAGGCGTGCTATCCACCCCCCCATAGTACTGGCCAAAGGCCACTTCCTTGAGGCGCGACATCTCCCCCTTGCGGGCCTCGTGCATAATCTTGCCCGGTGCGGAGTCCTGAAACTTATTGACCTCCCGGGCCTGGGTTCGGGCAAGAAACGCCAGCACGCCCTTGGCAACCTGAGGGTCGAACCAGAGCATTTGCAGGGCCGTGATGATGCCATCACGGCCAAAGGTGGTGGAGAACCAGGGAATGCCGGCGTAGGGATAGGGCCCTGATGGCAACTCCGTAATCAGCAGCGACAAATCCGCCCGGGACTTTTCCACCCAGTTGTTAAACACTCGCTCCCCGGAGCCTATCCGCGCTCCGCCCCGGCTCTTGCCCCGCATGGCGCGCCGGGCGTTGGCCGCTGCCAGCCGATAGCGTAACCGGCTAGGTACCGCCGCCGGCTTGGTTCCGACTTCCACATAGAATTCCACACAGTCCTTATGGGCCAGCTCAATAACGAATTCGGCACTCTGTGCATCCAGTTGCTGGGGCTCCATGGAAAAGGCAATCGAAGTCTTGCGGACTTCACCATCAAGGCCTCGATAACTCAGAATCACCCCTTTGCTCCGAAACTCCGGCGTCAACTGCTCACCGCGTCGTTTCCTATGAGCTCCCCGCACCTCGAACATATCGCGATAATCTGCACCGAACTGGATTCGCAACGGTGCAGTCACAGACTCCTCACCATAGTTCACCACCTTGATCCGCTCAAAGAGGCGTTCTTCCCATAAACAGCGGCTTCGTTCGA
>JAJUGC010000342.1 GCA_029268325.1 Gammaproteobacteria bacterium
CCGCCATTTCCTGCGCTGGGGATTGTGGGAAAAATCCTTTCGCCTGTCCCGCTGGGAAGCGGTCTATCTACTGCTAAACAAAATGGCGCCGCAGCAGCGCCAAGCGTATGCAGAGCGACTCATTGCCGAGTCGGGCCGGGTGGTTTATCAGTTGGGATTCGGTCCCCTGAACCTGGCCGGTTCCAACCGGGTGGCGGTGGACAGGATCCGCTGCCCCCTGTTGGCGCTCTCCGGCGTTCAGGACCGGATTATTCCCATTGGGGTTAGCCGCCGTATGGCACGGCTCTATGGCTCCCGGCTGGATTATTGGGAATATCCCGAGCATGCCCACTGGTTGTTGGAAGAGCCCGGTTATCAGCAGCGGATTAGCGAAGTGTTGGCGTGGTTGGAGCACAAGATTGGGTAACTGGTGGGGGCCGGATAATTTGTGGCCGGGTGCAGGCGTGCTTGAGGCCCTGGTGGGCAGACAGGTTTCGAACCATGCAGCAATTTGTAGGGGCGGACCAATGTCCGCCCTCTCGGAATTCGCAGGCCCGTGGAGTCGCGTCTTTCCGGCCTGAGCCTAGGGCAACAACCGGGTAACCAGCGCCACACCCAAGAGCAGGATGCTCACGACCATGGCATAGACCAGAAAGCGGTCACCCCTGCGCCGGGAGCGGTGGATGACCAGCCAGCTGAGCAGGATGTTGTAAAACACCAGCAAACTCACCACCAGCAGGGAGCCAAAGCTGGCCAGGCTGTCAAACAGAAAGGCAAAGCCGCCGATCAGCAGGAAATTACAGCAGACCAGGAAAATAACCAGTTTCTGGCTGAGTGCCACCCGTCTTGCCGTCATGACCCTGCTCATCGTATTTGCCTCTCGTGGTGCGTAAGTGCGGGGACCGTAATTCCCCACTAGCTGTATTGATTAAAAGCGACCAAAAGAGGTGGTTTCTTTAGCGGCCTTCCAGAGTTTCAAAGGGTTTGTTGAAATGATTTCGGGTGCCAAACTCCGAGGTGCCTGCGGAAATCCCCCCTAGCCCCCCTTTAGGAAAGGGGGGAACTGTAGTGGCGCACACTACGAAAGGGCGAGCGGCTTGTGCGCAGGGCGTTGGTCGGCAGATCAAATCCTGTGGCCAGATGCTATGGCACCAAAGGAATAGGTTGCACGGTTAGACTTCCCCCTTTTGTAAAGGGGGATGGAGGGGGATTTTGGCAGACTGACTCGTAGTCTTCGAAACTGTGAGAGTCGCCTATATTCCCGGATCTCAGGGTCGGTCAACCTGGAGTTTGCTTTGTGGTGCTTGTTGAAACGATGCTTGGCGTCGAACTCCGAGGTGCCTGCGGAAATCCCCCCCTAACCCCCCTTTACGAAAGGGGGGAACTACTACGAAAGAGAGGAGCCCACTACCGGGTCACCGGCTGGTTCTGCAGGGCGCTTTCCCGGGCTTCGTTGAGGGCGCTGCCGGTCACTTCGCTGTCGAAGAGGCCTAGCAATTCCTGTTCCGCTTGTGGCGTGAGCACCAGGATCTCGATCCGGCGGTTGGCGCTGTGCAGAGGATCTTCAGGCCGGGCGAGGGTGCGGTCTGCCATGGCCGCTACCTGCAGGACGCGGGATACGGGCGTGCCGCCGATTTCCAGAACCTTACGGGCCATAAGTGCCCGGTCTCCGGACAGCTCCCAGTTGCTATAGCGGGAACCGTGGTAGGGAACGGCGTCGGTGTGGCCGGAAATCACCAAGCTGTTCTCGATCCGGGCGAATACCGGAGCGATGGACAGCAGCATGTCTTCGAAGAAGGGATCCATTTTCGAACCGCCGCGGGCGAACATTTGTCGGTCATTGTTATCCTGCAAACGGATACGCAGGCCCTGGGGAACCAGGTCGACCGCCAGGTTGTCATAGGCGCTCAGCTGGCGGCCCATTTCCACCACAATGTCAGCCAGCATGGATAGGGAATCCGCCGACTCAAATGGAGATCTGAAGAAGGAATCCAGGTCGATAGCATTGCCGTCAATGGGGCTGATGGTACTGACGGTCGGCGCCAGGGATTCATCCCGTAATGTGGGGTTATTGTTGGCCAACAGTTCCGAGGCAATACTTTCCACCAGGGCGGAGCGGTTTTCCAGTTCCACCAGGTGGGTACGCCGGCTTAGCTCGAAGGGGTTGTCGCTACTGGCATCAAAGATGGAGTAGTTGCGCAGGCTCGACGACACCATCCGCCGTTCCTGCTCGTCTGTAATGGAGAGCAGCCACAGAATCAGGAACAGGGCCATCATCGCCAGGGTGAAGTCGGCAAAGGCTACCTTCCAGGCGCCCCCACCTCCGTTCTCGCCATCAGCGCGGCGCGGGGATTTCTTGACGATGACCGTTTGCTGATTGCGCATCAGGCTGCTTCCCGGGTCGTGCTGGCGGAGTCGGTGTCGGGTTGTTCGTGCAGCCAGCTTTCCATGTCGGCAAAGCTGGGTTTGATATCCAGTTCCAGAATCCGCCGGCCCGCATCAATGGCCAGCAAGGGTGACTTGCCCTCCAGGTTGGCGACCAGCATTGCCTTGACGCCTTCCAGCAGTGAAATCTGGCGATGGTTGGCTTCGGCCAGGGCAGAGGAGGCGGGTTCCAGCACACAATAGCAGAAGAAAATACCAATAAAGGTACCCACCAGGGCCGCAGCCACGTGTACACCGATGTCGCCCAGGGGGCCATCCAGGTACTGCATGGTAATGATGATGCCGCCCACAGCTGCCAGAATCCCGAAGCCGGGCATGGCCTCGCCAGTGCGGTGCAGGGCCTTGGCGGGTTTCATCAGATCCGCTTCAATGGCGATGATTTCCTGCTCCAGCAGGCTCTCGACTTCATGGGCCGAGTTTTTGCCCATGGCCAGAAGGCGCAGGTTATCCGTGATAAAGGTGACCAGTACCGGCTCTTGCAGAACCAGGGGGAAGCGCTTGAACCAGGGGCTTTGCTGGGGCGCCTCGATATGCTCGTCCAGAACCTTCAGGCCGTGCTTGCGGATTTCC
>JAJUGC010000343.1 GCA_029268325.1 Gammaproteobacteria bacterium
CGGGGCGAGATCGAGAAGACCTATTGCTGCCACCGTAGCGCCATGCCCTTGCTGGAGTTCGTTACCATGTTCAGGCTGACCCGGCTGATCTAACGGGTCAGACAGCCTCCGTCCTTGGAAGTCCCTGGCTTCGATTTGCCTTCGGCTCAGTCCAGCTCGAACAGCTCCAGGGTGTCAAATCCCCGCTGCACCAGGCCTTGCTGCATGGACTCATCCATGGGACGGGTAAAAAGCGCCAGGTGTCGGATGTCCTGCCCCTGCCCTGCTCCCGGCATGGAGGCTGGCTTGGCTTCAGGTTCCTGACTTTCCAGCAGGAAAGCCACTCGGCGTGCAATAGCCTCTCCCGAATCGACCCACTGAACCGGCTGCGGGGCAGCCTGGGCCAGCTCCGAGGCCAGCAAGGGAAAGTGGGTGCAGCCCAGCACAATGGTATCCACCGACCTGCCCGGCTCGAAAAAGGGTGAGAGAATCTCCCTCAACTGGCCTGGATCTGGGGTTATCCCTTGAATGTAGGCTTCGGCAATGTGCACCAGGGCATGGCTCCCCACCCGCACCACTTCACAATCGGACGCAAAGTGCTCGATCAGCCTGCCAGTGTATTCCCGGGCCACAGTACCTGGCGTGGCCAGCAAACCAATCTGACGGCTTTGGGAAACTGCCGCTGCTGTTTTAATGGCGGGCACCACGCCCACAATGGGGATTTGCAGCCGGGCCCGCAACTCCGGCAAGACAATGGTGCTGGCCGTGTTACAGGCAATCACCGCCAAGGACGGCCTGTAAACCCGGTGCACTGCTTCCGCCAGGGCCACCACCCGCTGCAGAACCTCCTTCTCACTCTTGGTTCCGTAGGGAAAGCCGGCACTGTCGGCCAAATAAATTGTGGGCAGCCCAGGCAGGCGTGAACGGATATGGGCGTGCACACTCAGGCCACCAACGCCTGAGTCCAGCACCAGAATAGGCCCGGAATTAACTTGTTCGATGGCACTCACAGCGCGCTTGAACACTCCTGTACATAAGAACGGATCAGCTGTCCGGCAATGGTTTGCGGAGGAGGGATTTCCGGAAGGGCATTGATGGGAAACCACCGGGCATCCAGCAGTTCCGTAGGATCAATCCGAATATCGCCGGCCAGATAGTCCACATGATAACCCAGCATCAGCTGATGAGGAAAAGGCCAGGGCTGGGATCCCCGATAGCGTAACCGGCCCACCCGAATGCCGACTTCCTCCATAATTTCCCGTTCCACGGCCGCCTCCGCGCTCTCTCCGGCCTCAATGAAGCCGGCCAGACAGGCATACACAGGCCGGCGATGGCGACTGGAACGGGCGAGCAGGATATGCCGGCCCCGGGTGACCAGGGCAATAACACAGGGAGAAACCCGGGGGTATTGAGTCAAGCCGCACTGTACACAGTGCATGGCCCTCTCCCCCGGCATCGGCTGGGTACGGGCTCCACAGCGCCCACAGAAGCGGTGATTGCTGGCCCACTCCAGTACCTGGGCCGCGGTGCCCAACAGGCGAAACTCCCGCTCCCCCAGGTAAGGCAAAAGCTCCCGCAATCCCAGTTTTAAATCCACCGTTGGCCCATCGGCCACCGCCACTACCTGCAGGGAGGTATCCAGGGGTGCCAGCGACACCACCTGCTCAACCTGCCATTGGCGCGCCATGATTTCTGCACCGCTGAAAGGCCCCCAAAGACCTTCGCTTTTGCAAACCAGCTTATGCCCACAAAAAACAATATATCGGCCAGATTCTGTGATCACTTGGTCACCTGCTCAAAGGAAACGCCCAACCCGTGGAGGCAAGCACGTATTTTGCTGCCTGACCCGGTTGCCGCTAAACTAGGGGACTGCGCAGCCAGTTGCCATCGTTATTTCGGCATCCGAACTTGGTTGGCGTGTGAACTTGCTAACATACCGGCCCACGGCCCTATGGTTTCCTAAGCGCCAGTGGTCAAACTTTCCGGAACTCTATCCATCGCCGGGGCAATAAAGCCAAGAGTGCCTTGATGGTAGACCGGGAATATTTTGTGTATTTACTAAAGTATTAGAAAAAGTGTCCCCACACCATGACAAAACTGTTCGGTTTTAGCTCCCTGTTTTTTACCTTTCTGCGCAAGCTACTCTTCCTGTGGGTCCGGACCGAAGTCGTCGGCGGCAGCGCCAAGGAACTAGAGCTCGATCCCACCAAGCCGGTTGTCTATGTTCTGCAGCACAGCGCCCTTTCCAGCCGCCTGGTGCTGGAGCAAGAGTGCATCCGCGCCAACCTGCCCTCTTCCCAACAGCCGCTGCAAATCGGGGCTGAGCATCTCCGCCGCTCGTTCTTTTTCCTCTACGGTCGCCGTGGGCAAATGTTCCGCCGCCGCCAGAGCCCGATTCTTACCGCCCGTCTCAAGCAACTGGTACGTGGGGTCTATACCAATCCAGAGCTGGATGTGCAAATTGTCCCCGTCACCCTGTTCTGGGGCCGGGCGCCGGATAAGGAAAAGTCACTGCTCAAGCTGTTGCTTTCCGACCCTTGGGCAGTCGCCGGCCGGCTGCAAAAGCTGCTGCTCATCCTGATCCACGGCCGCAACACTTATGTCCAGTTCAACAAGCCCATTTCCCTGCGCCAAGTGGCAGAAGGGATTGAGACAGAAGAGCTGGCTACCCGTAAAACAGCACGGATTCTGCGGGTTCACTTCCGTCGGGTGCGCCAGGCGGTGATCGGTCCGGACCTGTCTCACCGTAGAACTCTGGTCCAATCGCTGATTATCAGCCCCGTGGTGAAAGACGCCATCCGTGAAACCGCCAAGCGCGAGAACATCACACCGGCCAAAGCCCGGATGCGGGCGCGGAAATATGCCGACGAGATCGTCTCCAACGTGTCGATTTCCGGTATCCGCTTCCTTGATATTCTGCTGACCCGGATCTGGAACCGGATCTACAAC
>JAJUGC010000344.1 GCA_029268325.1 Gammaproteobacteria bacterium
CACCACGGCCAAGATCTGGAGGCCCGGTCCAATATGCTCTTGGGTGCCACCTTGGCCGGTCAGGCCTTTGCGAATGCCCCCGTGGCCGCCGTCCATGCCCTGGCCTATCCCCTGGGCGGGCATTTCCATATTCCCCATGGCCTGAGCAACTCCCTGGTACTTCCCCATGTGCTGGAGTTTAACGCGGTGGCCGCCGCGAATCTCTATGCAGAGCTGGCTCCCATCCTGTTGGACCCAAATTGTACGGAGTCCTCCAACCAGGGCAAAGCCCGGCAACTGATCCAGAGCCTGCAGGATCTGATCGAGGCCCTCGGCCTGCCCAGTCGGCTGCGGGATCTGGATATTCCTGAAGATCGCCTGGAGACGCTGGCCCGCGACGCCATGCTGCAAGAGCGCCTGCTGGTCAATAACCCGCGGGAAGTGACCGAACAGGATGCCCTGGCCATTTACCGGGCCGCCTACTGATCTATCACTGTCAAAAACGGGAAAGCCATGACTGAACGCACCGACACCCGACGGGAGGACTACTTCGTCTTCCAGCCCATTACCACCCGCTGGATGGACAACGACATCTACGGGCACGTCAATAACGTCACCTACTACTCCTACTTCGACACCGCGGTCAACCTGTACCTGATCGAGGAAGGCGGCCTGGACATCCACCAGGCACCGGTCGTCGGGTTTGTGGTAGATTCCCGATGCAGCTATCGCCGGCCCATTGCCTATCCCGACCGGATTGAGGCCGCCCTGCGGGTAGACCGCCTCGGCAACAGCTCTGTTCAATACGGGATCGGGATTTTTCGCGAGGGCGAGCCCCAGGCTTGTGCCTATGGGCATTTCGTCCACGTCTTCGTAGACCGGGAATCCAACAAGCCAACCCCCATACCAGCCCCCATCCGTAGCGCGCTGGAGCGGATCTGTGTCACGCCCGGCCCTTGAATACAGGAACCGAAACCATGCTGAAACAGGAATATCCCTACTATCTGGCCAACAAGCCCGTTTTCGCCAATCAAGACCTGCCGGTGTACGACAAATACAGCGGTGAGCTCGCCACCCGGGTGGCCCTGGCCGATCCGGCAACCCTGGACCGGGCCATTGACGCAGCCTGCCAAGCCACCGTCCCCATGGGTAAACTACCCGCCTATCACCGCCAGGCCATTCTGGAGCACTGTGTGGCCCGCTTTCGGGAGCGACGCGATGAGTTGGCCGAGGCTCTGTGTATCGAGGCTGGACAACCGATCAACGATGCCAAGGGCGAAGTCGGACGGCTCATCGACACCTTCAAGATCGCCGCCGAGGAAACCACCCGCCTCTATGGGGAAACCATTCCCCTGGATATCAGCGCTCGGGCCCACAACTACACCGGCATGACCAAGCGCGTGCCCATCGGCCCCTGCGCCTTTATCAGCCCGTTCAACTTTCCCCTGAACCTGGCGGCCCACAAGGTCGGTCCGGCCATTGCCGTGGGCACCCCCTTTATTCTCAAGCCCGCCAGCCTGACGCCTATTGGCGCCCTGATCATTGGTGAAGTTCTGGCGGAAACCGACCTGCCGGAGGGGGCCTTCTCCATCCTGCCCTGTCGCCGCGACAGTGCCGATCTACTCACCGAAGACGACCGGCTCAAGCTACTCAGCTTCACTGGCTCCCCGGAAGTGGGCTGGAAGCTCAAGGCCCGGGCCGGCAAGAAGCCGGTCATCCTGGAGCTCGGGGGCAACGCTGCCTGTGTGGTGGATCAGGACTGGGATATCGACGATGCGGTCAAACGCATTATCACCGGCGCCTTTTACCAGTCTGGTCAAAGCTGCATCAGCGTCCAACGGATCTTCGCCCATGAAGCCATTTATGGGGAACTGCGCGACAAGCTGGTCCAGGCCACCCGCGCCTTGAAAAGCGGTGATCCCAAAGACCCGGAAACCTTCATCGGCCCCATGATCAGTGAAAGCGAAGCCAAGCGCCTGCACGGCTGGATTCAAGATGCGATCCAGGCAGGTGCCACCCTCCTCTGTGGTGGCAACCGCCAGGGAGCCATGCTGGAGGCAACTTTGCTGGAAAATGTGGACCCGCAGCAGGAAGTGTGCAAGTCCGAAGCCTTCGGCCCCGTTGCCGTCCTGGCCAGTTTCAAGGATTTCGATGCCGTCTTGAAAGAGGTGAATAACAGCCGCTATGGCCTGCAGGCCGGCATTTTCACCCGGGATCTGTATAAAGCCCAGAAAGCCTGGAACGGGCTGGACGTAGGTGGTGTGATCATAGGGGACGTGCCGTCCTGGCGGGTGGACCATATGCCCTACGGTGGTGTGAAGGACAGCGGCCTTGGGCGTGAAGGTATCCGCTGGGCCATGCGGGATATGACCGAGGAGCGCCTTATGGTGATCCGCACCCCGAACTGACAGATAAGGCCGCCTCACTCACCTCCATGGGCCTGTGGGGCGGCTTGGCTTGCGTTGGTCTCGAGCGGACGCGCCCTTTCTCTCATTTAGTGATGGGATCCGTGGATAAATCAGGCCTGCAAGATATGCTGGGCCTACTTGCCCCATCCCAAGACAAGGATTGTGAAAAACCATGAAAAAAACTCTCCTGATCGGCCTGCAAGCCATTGCCCTGACATTTGCCAGCTCTGCGTGGGGAGACGAGCAGACCATAGCAGCCGAGCTTGCGGAGCTTAAAGCCGCCAAACCCTATACCCTGGAAATCCGTTACGGCAGCTTCGCCGGCAATCAAGTCCCGGACTTCAATACCCTGCCCGCGGATTTCCTGGAGCAGGCTGAATCCCTCCAGGTCGGTGTAAAGGTGCCAGAAACTGGCTTTGCTGGCGCCGGCCCTTTAACCTTCGCCTTCAAGCTGGCGCCCCATGAAAAACCAGGCACCTATATCCTTGAATATGTCAGCAAACTTCGCAAAACCGATGGCCAGAAGACCCTGAAAAGCGTC
>JAJUGC010000345.1 GCA_029268325.1 Gammaproteobacteria bacterium
GCATATAAACCTTAACTCCCCGTTCCGCAGCCTGCAGCAGTGCATCAATCAGCAAGGAGGCAAAGCGGCCCGACTCGATCAGGTACATCTCAAACAGAATCTGCGTGCGGGCCTGGGCAATAGCTGCCAAGAAAGCTTCGCCACACTGCTCGCCGTCGACGAGCAGTTGAAACTCATTACCGGAGAGGTAGCGATAGCGCTGAAACACTTTCAGCCCTGACAGACCTGGGGGGCCCACAAATTCCACACCGGCTTCAAGCCCGCTGGTAAGGGGGGAAAGCGCCCAATCTCCTGCCAGGGCCTGCCGGGCATATGAAAATCGCTGCCGCAGGAGGCGTAGAGGTCATATTGCCGACAGAGCTCCGTGAGCAAGCCAATGCGCCCGGAATCCAGATTAGCCACCGCCACCTCGATGGCCTGGCCCCCATAAGACTTGAACTCCAGGATCAGGCGCCGCAGCTTGGCGGTTGTCTGTTTGTAACGCATGGGATGAGCAATCACTGCTACTCCACCGGATTCGACGATCGCTTTGACCACTGCTTCCAAGGATGGCCAGAATTGCTTCACATCACCCAGTTTCCCCGCCCCCAGATAGGAGTCGAAGGCCTGCTGAATACTGTCCACATATCCTTTGTCCACCAGATAGCGGGCAAAGTCGGGGCGGGCTGGAACCCGATCCGGCCCAAGCATTTGCCGCACCCCCTCCCAAACGTTGCCGAAGTTCTGCTTGCCAAGCCGGTCGGCAATCACTTTGGCCCGCTCCAGGCGGTTGCCCTGCTGCAACCGGGTGAGTTCCCGGATAGCCTCTGCTTCAGGGTCAATCTGGAGACCCACGATATGCAAGGTCATCCCGTTCCAAACACAGGAAAGTTCAATACCGTTGATCAGTTGGATACCGCAGTTTTCAGCTGCTCTGCGGGCCTCGGCCAGCCCATCGACGGTATCATGATCGGTCAGGGCTATGGCCTGTAAGCCCTGCTCCCGGGCTCGGTGTACCAGTTCCGTTGGGGTCAGCGCGCCATCTGACGCGGTGCTGTGAAGATGGAGGTCAATACCGCGAACAAGCATTCTTTATGTCTCTAAACCGCGTCAGTATACACGAGAGCTAATAAATACAGTATGATTCATGCACACTTTGGGCGACAAAACCATACCATGAAATTTTTATTCGACTTTTTCCCAGTCCTGGTTTTTTTCATTGTCTATAAACTTACAGACAACATCTACCATGCAACAGCGGTGCTCATTGCTGCTACGGTGATCCAGGTGGGCTATACCTGGCTTAGAGAGCGGCGGGTTCAACGGGCCCACCTGCTCACCTTGATCTTTGTCGTCCTTCTGGGTGGCCTGACCCTTCTATTCCAGGACGACACCTTCATCATGTGGAAGCCCACCATTGTAAACTGGCTCTTTGCCATCATTTTGCTGGGCAGCGCATTTATTGGCGACAAAAACCTTCTGCAGCGCATGCTGGAGTCCAATTTGCAGTTGCCAGCCCCTGTGTGGCGCAACCTCAACTATGCTTGGATCCTGTTCTTCATCGCCAGCGGCATTCTGAACCTTTATGTGGCCTATAGCTTCGAGCAGGAGATCTGGGTGAACTTCAAACTGTTCGGCCTGCTGGGAATAACCTTCCTGTTCGTGTTGATTCAAGGGGTCTACCTCTCCCGGTACCTTCAGGAAGAGCCGGAAAAGTCCGTGGCGTCATCCTCGGGCAAGCAGGACTCTCCCTAGGCCGGAACCTGATGCCACAGCAACGATAACAACACGGTAACTATAAAAACATAGCCTTAGCGATATCATGACCATGTACTATGCCATTATTGGTGAAGACTCTCCCAACAGCCTGGAGAAGCGCCAAAAAGCCCGACCGGAACACCTGGCCCGCCTGGAGCAGCTGAAAAATGAAGGGCGCCTCCTGGTCGCCGGCCCGTTTCCTGCAATTGATAGCCCTGATCCAGGGCCAGCCGGATTTAGCGGCAGCCTGATCGTGGCGGAGTTTCCGTCCCTGGCAGAAGCCCAGGCCTGGGCCGACGCGGACCCCTACCGTACTCAAGGCGTGTACCAGAACGTCAAGGTCATGCCATTTAAGGTGACCCTACCCTAGGGGCGGGCTCTCCCTGCCCTCACCGTCGGCACAGCCATCCGATAACAGTCACCGGGACTGTCGGCGACTTCAGGTAGCCGCAACATGGTGCCGGCATCCGGGCCTGGGAACCTTTACGAAATACAGACGAATGTTGGTTTAGGATTATCACAGTGAAGAAAGCTCTAACTCTCATTACCATGATGCTGGTTTGCTCTGGCGCCTTTGCCCAGAGAATGTACATTGATGACAACAACCAGGTTCCCCTGCGTACTGGGCAAGGCATCCAATACCGCATTATCCATGCTGGTTTGAATGCTGGCACTCCGGTAGAGGTCTTGCAGCACGACAAAGAAAGCGGCTATAGCCTGATTCGCGAACCCGGCGGCAAACAAGGCTGGGTTCCCACCCGCTACCTGACGGCCGAGCCTATCGCCCGCGACCAGCTGAAACGGGTTCAGCAGGAGCTGGAGCGTCTAAAAGCAGAAAACGCCCGCTTCAACGATACCAGCAAGTCCCTGGCCCAGCAGACCAAGGAGCTGGAAACACAAAACGCCCGACTCACTCAAACCAATGAGCAGCTCCAAGAGGAACTGCTGCGGATCAAACGCATTTCTGAAAATGCGATCAACCTGGACCGCCGCAACCGTGAGTTACGGGAAGAAAACCAGCAACTCAAAAGTGAAGTGGAATTGCTGACGGCCGATAACATGCGCCTGAAAAGCAATGCCGATACAGAGAAGATGCTGACCGGAGCAGGCTTGGTCGGCGTCGGCATTTTGATTGCCTTAGTGCTGCCCTTGCTAAAGCCCAAGAAAAAGAGC
>JAJUGC010000346.1 GCA_029268325.1 Gammaproteobacteria bacterium
CAAACAGGAGAGCGTTCCACTTTGGAAAATGACGCCAGCACAAATCATTAAGCTGTAGCCCAACCAGTTAGCCACAGGTCAGCAGGTCGGCCACAGCCACATAGAAAAACAACAGGGAAGAAGCTGAAACGGCTAGCGTTTCAGCAACTCGGACAGGTGGGCATATTCATACTCCACCACCATAAAGGGTAAATTATTGCTGCATTGTCCGCGACTCATGCGGCCATAGATCTCATAGCGCAGGTACTGCTGCTCATACCGGTAAAAGACACAGTAGCTCTCAAAAAGAGCTTTGCCTTCAACCGGACTGAAGGTAAGCTGAATACTGTTGACGCTGCCATCTATCGTGCTTTTTAACACCATCGCTTCTGCCAGGGTCGTCTCACTGCCAGGCTGGTAGTGATAGGTAGCATTGACTCGGCCGGCATTGATTCGGTCAAAGGAAATCCATCGGGATTCCACTCCACCCTCCGTAGCAAAGCCTAGTTCTGTTACCCTCTCCGTAGGGTTGCTCGGCGTATAATTCAACTTAACAGCCGTATTCTGCCTGGTCGGTGCCAATGCAATGGACTGGGTCAGGTGGTCTAAGGCGGTAGGCACTGCCGGATACCACTCCTGCAACACCTCCTCAAATTGACCAAACTCCTGTCGAGACGGGCTTTTCAGCCAGGACAGAGATAAAGGGGCAGCTTCCAGCACACGCTCCACCGAGACCTTGGAGTCCTCCAAGGCCGCCCGGCTCAAGGTCCAGGCATCTTCAAGGGGCTCAAGCTCGCCCTCCACAATCCTCTGGGGCTGGACAGTCACCCTGCGCCCTGTCTCATTGACCGAACTGTCGATATCAATTCTCAAGGTCGGCGAACCCAATGCCTTCAGATTCAGCGAACGAGCCTGCCAACGCTCTTGGGGAAACAGAGCCTCCAGCTGAATCGGGTAAGACAACAGGAGATCACGCCGCCACTCCAGCAGCCCTCCATGCACATTGATCTGGGCGAGATAGCCGTCCATGTTGTACAGATAGTCTTGCACCTGGGTTAGAGCCGCCCCGGCCTTATAGGGCGCCTGTTCAGCCTTCAGCGTCATAAGTCCGTCTAAAGGTAAAGGTGAGAAGGCATCGCTCATGGAGTCGGGATGCACATAGAACATCTTGCGGGAGAGCACTCGAGGATCCCGTTCCAACACATGAATTGGCGGCACCACTTCTGCCAAGTCAACCCTGTCATAGGCAGAGGCGGGGGCGTTGGCACCAACAGCGGTCTCGATCGCCTGCACAATCCAGCGTCCCTGGTTGACCAGGGCCCGGCCCAAGCCATCCAGTTTCGGCCGCATGGGTTCGAGCCGCTCCACCAAGGCTGCAATCTTGGCCTCGTCATCCAATTCGGAGTCATCAAGGAGCGCTTTCACCTCCTCTTCCGGCAGGCCCGTGACATTGGCAATCCGCCTAGACCGCACGTTGATATCGGTTGAGTAGTGATAGGCCTGGCGGATATGTTGCGCTACCGTCCCGCTATTGGCCTCCGTCACCAGATCCAGTCCGCCCTGTGCTTCAATATAATCTTGCATGGCCCACACCAGGCCCCGGGCATAAGCATGCAGACGCGTGTTATTGCTACCTACGTAGTCCAGTAGCAGGTTGGAGGACACCCCAAGCTTGTTACGCACCTCTCTATGGAGCTCATCAATCTCGGCAGCCAACTCTGCTTCCGTGGGCGAGGTATAGGAGGGATACAACAGCTGCTGGCCGGTATAGCTTTTCAAATCTCGCTCAGCCTTGAGCAGCGTGGTAAAAGGAGTGACCACCCGGCTCATGTAACTGGGAATAGGCGGCGCCCAGAGATAATAGGGACGCTCGACGGTACTGCGGGTAAACTCGTCCACGGTGTAGCCAGCTATGGTTTTTACCCCCAGCGGATAGGCCTTGGGGCGGGTTATACAGCTATACGGCTTGGTTTCCTCCCCACAGCCCAGATCTGATTTGGTGAAGGTGAAGCGACCGGCCGATTCAGTTTCCGTGGAAGGCTCGTTGTCATCCTGAACACGGTTGTTGTTCAGGTCGATCCACACAACCGCCTTACGCAAGTACCCATCCAGCACTTGCCCGGTATAAGTCCCTGCAGGTTCAGCATCGTAATCCGGAGTAATGGGTTCACGCCCGCTGTGCCCTTCGTTATCGCTGCAGCCGAAGAGTCCGGCCAGCATCAAAGGTGTCAGCAACAACACTTGAATCTTGCTCAACCGCATATCAGCACCTGCAAATCCCCAATGGCTGCCCTGCGACAGCTGCGATGATTATTCTTATTGGTCCCGTGGCGGCGTCTGGAATTCGCCAACCAGGCACGCGGACTTACAAATTGTAACAGCACAGCCAGACACCGGGTGGTACCTGGCTCACAGTTGACAAGAAGGGAGGGCGCCGAACAGCGCCACAAGACTGGAAGGTGGGACGAAAAATGCTAGGACTGCAGCAGGGCCAACTTCTCCAGCAGGCACATCTGGGCACTGATCCGCTCCTCACCTTCGGCGGGCTGATTACGCAGATACTCGCCGTCAGGCTGAAGCACCCAGCTTTGACAGTTATCCTGCAGGTAGATATCCAGCTCTTCCTTGACCCGCCGGGCCAGCTTGCGACTCTCGATGGGGAAGCAGGTTTCCACCCGGTTTTGCAGGTTGCGCACCATCCAGTCGGCACTGGCGCAATAAATCTCAGGGGAGTCGCCATTTTGGAAGTAGTACACCCGGGAGTGTTCCAAAAACCGGCCAACAATAGAGCGCACGTGGATATTCTCCGAAACTCCGGGCACGCCCGGCCGCAGGGAGCAAATGCCGCGCACAATCAGATCGATCCGCACCCCTTCCTGGGAGGCTCGGTAAAGAGCCTGGATCACCTTGGGGTCGGTC
>JAJUGC010000347.1 GCA_029268325.1 Gammaproteobacteria bacterium
AGTTTTCGAGGCCGACAGCTTTTATTCATGAGAATGTTTTCACCTTCGCTTCCGACCAGTCCCGGCGACCGTCGTTTCTGGGGCAACCTGATTGGCTCCGCCCGCGCCCTGGCCGTATACCAAGCCGCCCAACAGCACCCAGGTTTTCTCCTGGTCATCACCCAGGACACCGCCGAAAGCCTGCAGCTTGAGCAGGAACTGGCCTTCTATGACTCCAGCCAGACCCTGAACATCCTGCCGTTTCCAGACTGGGAAACCCTGCCCTATGACAGTTTTTCACCTCATCAGGACATTATTTCCCAGCGCCTGAAAACCCTGTCGGAATTGCCTCGCACCTCCCGGGGCATTCTGATTGTGCCGGCCAGCAGCCTGTTTCATCGCCTGGCCCCCAAGTCTTACCTGGCCCATTCCGGCCTCTTGCTGAAAACAGGCCAGCAGCTGGATACGGAAAAATTCCGCAACCAACTGGTCGATGCAGGTTACCGCTCCACAGACACTGTCTACGAACATGGAGAATTTGCGGTTCGCGGAGCAATCCTGGATGTGTTCCCCATGGGCAGCCAATGGCCCTTCCGCATCGAGCTGTTCGATGACGAGATCGAGACCATTCGTACCTTCGACCCGGAAACTCAGCGCTCCGTGGACAAGATGGACGCCATCAACCTGCTGCCGGCCCATGAATTCCCCCTGGATAAGGAGGCCATTCGGGGCTTTCGAGACCGTTGGTACGAAAACTTTCCCAATGCCCCACGGGACAACCCTGTCTTTCAGGATGTTAGCCAGGGCATAGCGCCCCCCGGCATCGAATACTATCTGCCGCTGTTTTTCGAGGAGACGGCTAGCCTCTTCCAATACTTACCCCAGGACACTCTGGTGCTGAGCTCTGCGCGGCTGCAGCAGGCCGGTGAGCAATTCTGGCGCGATGTGCAAACCCGCTATGAAGAGCGTCGCCACGACATCCGCAACCCGATCCTGCCACCCGAAGCCCTGTTTTTAAGGGTCGAGGAGGCTTTTCACGCCCTGAAAGCCTATCCCCGGGTGGAGCTGAGCCGTGAGCCAATCATGAATCAGGCAGGAGCTGAAAACCTCCCCGCCACTCCGATTCCCGACATTTCGGTCGATGCCCGTCTGGCTGATCCACTCATCCGGCTCAGAACCTTCCAGCAAGAATCCGGCAAACGCATCCTGGTGTGCGCGGATACTTCCGGTCGCCGGGAAGTCCTGCGCGATCTGTTCCGTGACAACCGGCTGACCTTGGAAGATATCGACGGCTGGGAGGCATTTCTCCACCATGATGCCCCCTACATGGTGACCGTTGCCGCCCTCGACGAAGGTTTCGCCCTTCCAGAGCCAGATGTCGCCCTGATTACCGAACCCCAGCTCTTTGGCAGCAAGGTCCTGCAAAGGCGGCGGCGCAGTAGCCGAAAACAGGACTCCACCGCCCAAATCATTAATAACCTGAGTGAAGTGCGGATTGGTTCTCCCGTCGTCCACCAGGACCACGGCGTTGGGCGCTATCAGGGGCTCCAAACCCTTGAGGTGGAGGGACAGAAGGCGGAGTTTCTGACGCTGGAGTATGCGGACGGCGCCAAGCTGTATGTGCCCGTTTCCAACCTCCATATGATCTCCCGCTACTCTGGCCTGGACGAGGAGCTCGCTCCCCTGCATAAACTGGGTAGCGACAAATGGTCCCAGGCCAAGCAAAAGGCAGCGGAAAAAATTCGCGATACCGCCGCCGAACTGCTGGATATCTATGCCCGTCGGGATGCCCAAAAGGGATTTGCCTACCCTCCGCCCGACGAATCCTATCGGGCCTTCTCAGAAGGCTTCCCTTTTGAAGAGACGCCGGACCAGCAATCTGCGATCGACGCCGTCATCCAGGATATGACCCAGGAAAAGCCCATGGACCGCCTGGTATGTGGGGATGTAGGCTTTGGTAAAACCGAAGTCGCCATGCGGGCGGCGTTCCTGGCAACCCAGGCCGGCAAACAAGTGGTGGTTCTGGTTCCCACAACGCTTTTGGCCCAGCAGCACTACCAGTCCTTCCAGGACCGTTTTGCGGATACGCCCGTTCAGGTAGAACTGATCTCCCGCTTTCGCAGTGGCAAGGAAACTAACGCGATCCTGGAAAAGCTGGAGCGTGGCACTGTGGATATCGTCATTGGTACCCATAAGCTCCTCCAGAAAGAGATCAAGTTCAAGAACCTGGGCCTGCTGATCATCGACGAGGAACACCGCTTTGGTGTGCAGCAAAAGGAACGCCTGAAAGCCTTACGGGCTCAGGTGGATATCCTAACCATGACTGCCACCCCGATTCCCCGGACCCTGAACATGGCCATGAACGGCATCCGGGACCTGTCGATTATCGCCACGCCGCCAGCCCGTCGCCTGTCGGTCAAAACCTTTGTCCGACGCAAGGAAAGAGGGCTCGTTAAAGAGGCGCTGTTACGGGAAATCCTCCGGGGTGGCCAGGTGTACTACCTGTACAACGAGGTGAAGTCCATCGACAAGGCGGCCGCTGCGATTGAAGAGCTGGTTCCCGAGGCGCGGGTGGGCGTGGCCCATGGGCAAATGCGCGAGCGGGAGCTGGAACGGGTGATGTCCGATTTCTACCACAAGCGCTTCAACGTGCTGGTGTGCAGCACCATTATTGAAACCGGCATTGACGTTCCCAGCGCCAACACCATCGTGATCGAACGGGCCGACAAGTTCGGCCTGGCCCAGCTGCACCAGTTGCGGGGCCGCGTCGGCCGCTCCCACCACCAGGCCTACGCCTATCTGCTCACTCCCGAAGAAGGCTCCATCACGCCTGATGCGGAAAAGCGCCTGGAGGCCATTGCCGCCTCCCAGGATCTGGGCGCGGGCTTCGTGCTCGCCTCCCACGACTTGG
>JAJUGC010000348.1 GCA_029268325.1 Gammaproteobacteria bacterium
CGAGCGCCAGCAGCCACCAGCCTATCGCGGGCGGCCACCAGGGGACAGGCGCGGGTTCGGCAATATCCTTGAGTTGGCTCAATAGTTCTTGTTCAGTCATGGCATTGACGCACTGGTAAAGGTTCGGCGTAGCACATCCAGGGCAGAGTCCTGGGTGCTGGCCTGGATCAGGGGAATGGATGCCTTGGCCAGGGTGTCCTTCAACTGTTTCAGGTTGTTTTCATAGGAGCCACTGAAGGCCTGGCGCAGTCGGCTATCGCCGGCGTCGATCCGCAGGCTGTGCTGCCCGTCGCTGACTCCATAGACACCGGATGCCGGCAGGCTGGCTTCCAGAGGGTCATAGGTACAGAAGGCGATCAAGTCATTGTGACGGGCCAGCAGATGGAGATGTCGGCGGGTTTCGTCATTTTGGTCCTGGAAGTCACTGATCACGAAAATCAGGCTGCCAGGCTTGGCGATCCGGCGTGTTTCCGCCAGGGCCTGATTCAGGTCAAAGCTGACGGGCTGCCCCAGCTTTTCCAGGCTCAGCTGGCGGTTAAAGGCATGGAGCAGCTTGAGAAAGCGTGAGACATCCTTTTGGCTGCGGCCGGGGCGCAACTCGTGGTGACCAAAATCGGAGAAGACCAAGCCACCGACCCGATCTCCCCGCTGAACCGTGGCCCAGGCCAACAGAGACGCCAACTCGGCGGCGCGGACTGACTTGAAAGCCAGGCGGCTGCCAAAAAACTGGGACAGGGACTGATCCACCAGCAAGAGTACGGGGCGCTCCCGCTCCTCCTGGAACAGCTTGGTGTGGGGTTTGCCACGCCGTGCCGTGACCCGCCAGTCGATGGTGCGGATATCGTCGCCCGGCTGGTATTGGCGGACTTCCGCGAAGTCGATCCCCCGCCCGCGAAACCTCGACAGATGGGCTCCCGCCGTTTGTCTCAGAGCACGCCGGTCCGGCCGCAGCTTCAGGGAACGGGCCTGAAAACGCAGGCGTGCCAGCTCTCCCAGGCTGATATAGGCCCGATGCAGTTGTTCCACAGGAACCGAAGCTGCACCAGGAGAACGTCGGAAAAACAGCGACATGGGACTTTCCTAGGCAGCAGGAACCAGTTTAAGAAGGTCGTCAATGACATGGTCCGGCGTAATGCCGTCCGCTTCGGCTTCGAAACTCAGCAACAGGCGGTGGCGCAATACGTCGTGGACCACGGCCTGTACATTGTCGGGGCTGACAAAGTCCTGCCCCTGCAGCCAGGCGTGGGCGCGGGCGCAACGGTCCAGGGCGATGGTGCCCCGGGGACTGGAGCCGTACTGGATCCAGGCAGCCAGACGCTGGTCGTAACGGCCCGGTTCCCGGGTGGCCATGATCAGCTGCACGATGTATTCCTCTACCGGTTCTGCCATATAAAGGCCCATGACGGCCTCCCGGGCGGCAAAGATATCCGTCTGACGAACCCGTTCGGACGCTTCAATCGGAGCTGTCTGCTGGGGCTCCTGGCGGTTCAGCCGGAGAATCTGGCGTTCGGCTTCCAGATTGGGATAACCGATTTTTACCTGCATCAGGAAGCGGTCAAGCTGAGCTTCCGGCAGAGGGTAGGTGCCTTCTTGCTCGATTGGGTTCTGGGTGGCCATCACCAGGAACAGGGGGGCCAGGGGAATGGTACGGCGGCCCACACTAACCTGGCGCTCGGCCATGGCTTCCAGCAGGGCGGATTGTACCTTGGCAGGGGCCCGGTTGATTTCGTCGGCCAGGATCAGGTTGTGGAAGATGGGGCCGGGCTGGAATTTGAAACTACCGTCTTCGGGGCGGTAAATGTCAGTCCCGGTAATATCCGCGGGTAATAGGTCCGGGGTGAACTGGATCCGCTGGACATCCCCCTCGATCTTGCGGGAAAGTTCCTTGATCGCCTTGGTTTTGGCCAGGCCGGGGGCACCTTCAACCAAGAGGTGGCCATCGGCGAGCAAGGTGATCAGTAACCGCTCGACCAGATGCTGTTGACCAATAATTCGCTCCGACAGGTAGCGCCTGAGTTCCTGAAAGGCCTCCTGATGCTGCATAGGTTTGTTTTCCTTGTGATCTTTATTTTTACTTAATTGGAGCCAACGGGGCAGGTGTTTGCCTTGTGGTGAAAACCACCTTGTTGGCTCCGGACACAGGTTCTATTTCCCCGCCGAGCTGGTTTCCAAAACGGTGCCGGAAATCCGTTCCTGCTAAAAAATTGGGTTAATTTCGGGATTTTTGGTTCGAAAATCGCCCAATCACTTGCCTTAAGTTGCTGCCATGTAATAATCGGCCCCCGCTCATTCACCCCTCTAGCGGGAAAGAGCCTAAAAAACGACCAAATGGTCTGCTTTTTGACCGATTGGTCTTGAAGTCGAATGATTCTCTACATGTGGTCGGCCCATCGAATTACAACCTGTTGGTTATCCACAGAGGCCGGTATTCGATGTAAACCACTGACCCCCAACACCATTAAACCGGCTGAACGGGAAGCGTTATGAATGTGATTGACACCGATAACAAAGAACAGTTCCTCCAGTTGCTTGAATCAGAGTTTTCCGCCAGGTTGTCCGCGGAACTGGCCCAACAACTGACCCGGTTTTCCCGGGACTACTTCGAAGCGGTACCAGTCGAGGAAATCCGTTATCGCCGGTTGGATGATATCTATGGAGCGGTGGTGGCCAGTTGGGAACTTCTCCAACAACACAAGGCGGACCAGCCTAAGGTTCGGGTATTCAATCCGGATTTGGAAGCCCATGGCTGGCAATCGCCTCATACCCCGGTTGTCATTCTGCACCGGAACATTCCGTTCTTAATGGATTCCGTGCGGATGGAGCTCAATCGCCAAGGGCTGACTGCCCATACCATTC
>JAJUGC010000349.1 GCA_029268325.1 Gammaproteobacteria bacterium
GCCTTGTCGACCCGGTAGAAGCGCTCGAACAGGTGGGGCAGGTCCTGTTCTTCCACGCCAGGGGCCGAGTCCTCCCAGCTCAGGCGGCCGTTGGCGGCCAACCGCACCCGGACACGACCGCCCGGATCGGTATAGCGGATACTGTTTTGGACGAGATTCTGCAACATCTGCTCCAGGCGCTGGCGGTCGCCCCGAATCCAAAACGGCTGGGCGGCGAGCTCCAGGGACAGGGTGAGCTGGGCCGGCCGCAACTGGTTCTGGAGCCGCTCGGCGGTTTCCGTCAGCAGGCGGTTCAGATCCAGCCGTTCGAAATGGTAGCGCATAGCGCCCAGGTCGGTGATGGCCAGTTGGTGGAGATCGTCCACCAGGCCATTGAGCTGGCGGATCTCGTCCTGGAGGGATTGGATCGCCTTCTGGTCCAGCTCCATCACGCCATCTTCCATGGCTTCAAGTTGTCCCTGCAACACCGCCAGGGGCGTGCGCAGCTCATGGGCAATATCGGCCAGCCATTGGCGCTGGCTGTCATCGTAGGCGCCCAGGGTTCGGGCCATGCGGTTGAAGTCCTCGGCCAGGTCGCCGAGCTCGTCGTGGCTGGTGACCGGCACCCGGGTGTCGTAACGGCGTGCCATCAAGGCTTGCATGGCCAGGGACAAGCGCTGGATGGGGCGGACCAGGTAACGGGACAAAGGCCAGGCCAGGCTGAGGCTTAGCAGCAGGGCCAGGGCCGCAACTCCCATAATGAGGCGTTGCTGTTGCTGGGCGAACAAGGCCTCGGCTTCGAAATCCCGTGCCTGAATGGGGCGCCAAGCCAACAGGCCATAGACCTGGCCATCGACTTCGATAGGGGCGTTGAGCAGCTCTGTGGGGAGTTCAGGACTGCCGGCAAGGACTTGGCCGTCCGGGGACAGGAGCCAGAAGGGCATCAGCCGGTTCAGGGCAAAGGCCCGCCGCGACAGGTGGCGGCCCGACAAGGGGCGCCGGTTCACCTCTTCAGAGAGCTGCCGGCTGGGGGCTTGCTCCGCGTATTCTTGCTCGATCAGGGTATAGACGGTTTCGAACAGGAAGCGCCGTTCCTGCTGCAGGCGCTGCCATTGGTCAGGATCCTGGGCCAGCTCGGACAGATGGGTGGCGATCCGCATCATGCGGGCACTGTGGGCTTCATTCAGATAATGGTGGAAGCCCCGGTCGAAGCTGGTCTGAACGCCGAACATGATGATCAGGGTCAGCAGCAGCGCCAGGCCGCCGAGCAGAATGGCCAGTTTGGTACGGATGGAGAGTCGGATCATGGTGCGCATCTAAACCGAGGGTTTCACCCAGCATAGGTCGAAAATGTGGAAAGAATAAGGAAATGGCAGCAGCCGGCTTGGGATGAGTATTTACAGATGACTGGAAAGGCTGGCCAGATAGGCTGCTGCCTGGGAGATCTGATGCTGGCTGAACACTCGGATGCCATGCTGCTCCAGCAAGGCTGTGGTCACTCCCTGGCCGGGCAGGCGGGTTCCGGTAAAGCTGCCGTCATAGATCAGGCTGCTGCCACAGGAGGGGCTTCGGTCGGTGAGAACCGCAACCCGGATCTGCTGGGCCTGGCAAAGTGCCAGGGCCTGGCGGGCGCCGGACTGGAACTGGGCTGACAGGTCCCGGCCACTGTTATCCAGGACCTTGGCGCGATTCTGGAGTACCTCCTGGCCATCGCCGCCGGTGATTTCCGCCGGCAGGCGGGGGGTGGGCAAGCCGCCCGCCACTTCCGGGCAAAAGGGAATGGCGCGCCCCTCCTGCCACCATTGCTGCAAAATCCGGTCTTCGCTTTTCAGATCCTGACCGTCGTAACGCACAGGCGCTCCCAGCAAACAAGCGCTCACCAGTACCTTTTCCATCCTGCCCCCTATGGACCCTTTTACGCAACTATGCCCCTGTTTCGGGAGCCCTGCCAAGCCTTCATTTGCGGCCTGTGCCCGGCTTGCAAAAATAATTGAATTATGAGCAATTCCAATTATGCAGGTTTGAAAACCTGCTGCTATTCTTCAAGTGCAGAAATAATAATAACAAGCTGTTGTTATAAAGGCCGGTGGCGCTTTACGATACAGCTTGGGAGTCACTAGAAGCACCAGCACCTGGTGCGGAGTTGTTGTTTTCTCTGGGTGTGTCGTGGAAATCAATTTTATTCCCTCGCGTTATCGAAAGCCTTTGTTGGCCCTTACGACTGTTATTGTCTTCACTGTCGCCTACTGGTTGAAACCGGAATATAGCCAAGCCAAGTTTATTGTGGACAGGCCCGTTTTCAGCCAGGTACCGGAGGCGCCTCCTTATTTCGAAAGTGATTTTGTCTCCGTCACTTTGGACCAGTATGTGCACGCCGCCTCCATCACCCGTCTGCCCAGTGGTGAGTTTATGGCGGTCTGGTTTGGCGGCTCCCGGGAAGGCGCCCGGGACGTCAATATCTACAGCGCCCGTTTCGACCCGGAGCTGAAAGAGTGGGGCGCCAACCGGGTGCTGGTGGACCGGGCCTATACCGAACAATCCCTGAGCCGGATGGTGCGCAAGCTGGGCAATCCGGTTATCGGAACCGCACCGGACGGGCGGGTGTGGGTTTTCTACGTCTCCGTATCCGTAGGTGGCTGGGCCGGCAGCGCCATCAACTACATGGTGTCGGACGATGACGGCCGTAGCTGGTCCAAGCCGAAGCAACTGCGCACCACGCCTTTCTTCAATATTTCCACTTTGGTCCGGGGCCAGCCGGTATTTCACCAGGATGGCACTATCGGCCTGCCGGTGTACCACGAATTTATGGGCAAGTTTCCCGAATACTTGCGGATCGACCAGCAGGGCCAGGTGATTGACAAGACTCGGATGCA
>JAJUGC010000350.1 GCA_029268325.1 Gammaproteobacteria bacterium
GACCGCCCAGGGCGACATGATGGTGCGCAGGTAGCGTTTGGGAATGCCGTATTCCTCTTCCAGGATGTCACCATCCTCGGTCGGGTTGAACAGCCCCAGGGGAGATTCGAACACGGGAGAGCCCTTGATGTAGTAGAAGGGCACCTTCTCCATCAGGTGTTTGAGCTTCTCCGCCAGGGAGGACTTACCGCCCCCGACTGGACCCAGCAGGTAGAGAATTTGTTTCTTCTCTTCCAGACCTTGGGCGGCGTGCTTGAAGAAAGAGACGATTTGCTCGACGCATTCTTCCATCCCGTAGAACTCATCGAATTCGGGATAGCGTTTGATGACTTTGTTGGAAAAAACCCGGCTTAGGCGGGGGTCGCGGGAGGTGTCGATCAGTTCTGGTTCGCCAATCGCGATCAGCATCCGTTCCGCTGCAGTGGCATAGGCCGTTGGATCGTTTTTGCAAATTTCGAGGTATTCCTCGATGCTGAATTCTTCCTGCTGGGTCGTCTCGTAACGGCTCTTATAGTGACTAAAAATGCTCATGAATTGGAACCCCTCAGTTTGACTCTTAGTCTTTACACAGTGGTGACTCCTATCCAGCTTGACCGACCGGAATTCTACTTCGTCTCCTCTACCAGCTTCGTTGTAATGTCAGATTGCCAATTTGCCTCCTTGGGCCGCTCTGCTTGAGGGCAGGCTTCCCTGTGATGCTGCGAGCCGGCCTTGGGAAAAGTCCCGGTTAGCATGCATCCCTATTAATCAGAATAGACAAGCGGCCAACTTTTGGACAATTGGGCTTGCCTGAATGCACCTCAGGGGCTGAGGCGATAAACCTTCTCTTGCAGGTCCGATAAACCGTGGAACTTTGCAAAAGGGTCATCCCTTCCCGGTTCGTTGACATGGATGAGCTCCACCTGGAAGCGCCCTTCAAAAAGCTGGCGTACTTCTGTTTCCGACACGCTAAATGGTGGTCCGTTCATTTCTCCGGACGGATATTCCATGGTGACCAGCAGTACCGGGGCGGAGAGTGGCAGAATCTGCCCCAGGTGCCGGGCGTAGGCCTGGCGTTGCTCCGGCGGCAGGGCGATGAGGGCTGCCCGGTCATAGGCGGCGCCCACGGCTGAAAGGGTCGCCCCATCCAACTGGAAGAAATCGCCGCAGTACAGGGAATAGGAGCCTGCCTGGAACAAGGTGAAGCCGTTGGATCGGGTGACCTGGGGAACAAGCCCCGCCTCGGCGAAAAACTGGCGACAGGCCTGCTCGCTGATCTCCACCCCAAGGATGGGATGCCCTTTGTCATGGATCCAGTGCATGTCGAGGGATTTGCCGCACAAGGGCACGAACACCGGTTCATTGCCCTGCAGCTCCAGAACGGACCAGTGCTCACGGAGATATTGGTTCACGCTCTCCTGATGAAAGCCAATCTCGTTACGTGCCCACTTGTCATGCCAGAAGTTCGTTTGCATGTGCATTCCTTGCCGTATCGGGTGTTGCTCCTTGGGAGAGCGCGCAAGCTGGTGCTTTTCTGCCGAAATCCTGCTTTTCGAACACTTATTGGGTTTCGAAAGTCTGCTTGGTCCCGAAAGACCGCGAGCTTTCGGGTTCGGGAAAAGAGCTGCAAGAAGGCTCTCCCGGAGCTATTGTAGTGATTGACCCAGGACTAGCTTCTTCCGGGGCAGCCGCTGGGTATGGATGGATTTGAATATGGTAGTTTTGGGAGCCAGGCTGGAGCGTCAGGCGCGACTTCTTCAACGTCCATGAACTTATTGTAGGGAGGCGGTTGAGAGGCGCCAACCTGAAAGAGCCTGGATGGGGCAAGCTGTAAACAGGACTCTATGGAACCTTGAGAGGATGGTATGTGGATTCAAAAGACGATTCGATTGCAGCCTCGGTCACGGGGATTTCACCTGATCACTTCGGAGGTTCTCGCTCAGCTGCCGGAGATTGGTCAAATGCGGGTGGGCTTGCTGCATCTTTTTATCCAGCACACCTCGGCATCCCTCTGCATTAACGAGAACGCCGATCCCACCGTGCGTTCCGACATGGAAAAGTACTTCAATCAGGCCGTCCCGGAAAACGCTCCCTACTATGATCACACCCTGGAAGGGCCGGATGACATGCCCGCCCATATCAAATCCGTGATGCTGGGTTGTAGCCTCAGTATCCCGATCCGGCAGGGCCAGCTGGCCCTGGGAACCTGGCAGGGCATTTACCTGGGGGAACATCGCAATCAGGGTGGCGCCCGGACGCTGGTAGCGACCCTGCAAGGGGATAGCTCAAGGGGATAGTGAATGCCTCCTTAACCCGTCGGGCAGTTTGCCTGTCTGATGCCCATGGCCTCGGCCGTGCCGCCAGGTCCCACAGGTGACTGCCTGCATCGGGCCCGGACGCCTTGCCGGGCAAGCCCTGTGAAGAACGGCTCACCGCACCTTAGACTTGGATGGATGAATCCAGGAAGGCAGTGAGGTGACTGGATGGGCGATGGGAACTGGCCGGGGGCCGATAACCGGCCACCGACTCCTCAAAACAGGCCGGAACAGCCTGGTCCCGGCATGCGGCGGGGGCTGATGAACCTGCTGATGCTGGGGCTGTTGGTCTTGCTGGCGGTGCGGATGGGCAAGCGCCGCATTATTGCCGAAACCGGCGCTGGGCAACACGGCGTCGCCACCGCCACCTGCGCGGCCCGTGTTGGGCTGCAATGCGTTGTCTATATGGGCGAAGAAGACATGCGGCGCCAGGCGCTCAACGTCTTCCGGATGCGCTTGTGTGGGGCCGAAGTCCGCGCCGTCACGGCCGGCCAGCGCACATTGAAAGAGGCCATCAACGAGGCCATGCGCGACTGGGTGACGAATGTGCGC
>JAJUGC010000351.1 GCA_029268325.1 Gammaproteobacteria bacterium
ACCGGTGGTGTTGCCCCCCATCAGGATACGGTCCGTCAGGGTCGCGGCTTTCTCTTCCCCCAACGCCTGCTTCAGCATATTGCGGATGTACTCGTCAGCGCCGATTCCCAAACCGGTATGCTCGCCAACGGTCTCCAGGAAGCTGCGGGTTACCTGCTCGACATCTTCCTGGCGTACGTTCTGCAGCTTGGACATGGCCGTCCCCACCCGCTGCACTTCCTTAGGGCCCATATGCTTGAGGATCTGCGCCGCATCCGCCTCCCCCAGGGACATCAGGAGAATCGCAGCCGCTTCCAGATGGGGAATCTTACGCAAAGGTTTCCTGTCGTTCGCCAAAACTTGCTGGTTACTCATCGGAATTGATCCACTGTCTGACAACTTGAGCCACACGGCCCGGATCTTCGGCAATCAGCCCTTTCAAGGCATTCAGTTGCCGCTCAAGGTTAGTTGATCCAGTCGCGAAGAGGAAGTCGGCCCCCTCCTCCTCAGTGCTTGGGTCAGCCCCTTCGGTCAGATCCTGCAACTCGGGCAACTGCTCTTCCTCATCCGCCACCAGGGATTTCTCCGGCTTGGGATTGACCAGGTTCCCCAGCAGGCGCAGCAGCCCCAGGATCAGCACCAGGATAATCAGGGTTCCCACCCCATATTTCATCAATTGCCAGGCCCAGGGCTGCTCCCACCAGGGAATGGGCTCCAGGGCCACTTCTTCCTTGGGTGCAAAGGGCGTGTTAATCACATTCACACTATCCCCCCGCGCCGCGGAATAGCCTACTGCATCCCGCACCAGTTGGGTCAGGCGCTGCAGCTCTGCTTCCGGCCAGGGTTGGTAGGTCACCTCACCCGTTGCCGGGTTGATCCGGCGGATATCATCCACAACCACCGCCACGGTGAGGCGCTTCAGCCGGCCCTTTTCATGTTTAGTGTAGCTGACGGTACGGTCGACCTCGTAGTTACGGGTGGCCTGGCTACGCATATTGCTGGTCTGGGGCGTGGGAGCGCCAGGTCCGGCCTGCTCCGGCACGGTCGCAGCTCCCGGGGGCTGGTTCGACAACGCACCGGGTACACCGCCATCCTGGCCGGCTACACGCTGTTCATTCAGCGTCTGCTCACTGCGCAGGGCGTTGGTATCCGGGTTATAGATTTCCTCGGCTTGCTCAATGGAGGTGAAGTCCAGCTCGACCGACACCTCGGAGCGGAAGTTACCGACTCCCATGACCGGCTCCAGGATACTGTTGATCCGACCATTGAGGGTGTCTTCCATCTTGCGGCTATATTCGAACTGCTGCATCGCCATCAGATCCTCGCTGGATCGATGGTTCTGGGACAGCAGCCGGCCACGTTGATCCACCAGGGTGATGTCCTTGCGGTCCATTTCCGGCACGCTGGTGGCGACCAAGTTGATAATGGCCTCCACCTGTTCCCGGTCCAACTCCCGGGTTCCCATCAGCTCCACAAAGATGGAGGCAGAAGGCTTGCGGTTATCCCGCACAAACACGGACTGTTTCGGAATGGCCAGGTGTACCCGGGCGCTGCGCACATTGCGCAGGCTGGAAATGGTTCTGGCCAACTCCCCTTCCAACCCCCGACGGTAGCGGGTGGTTTCCATGAATTGGCTGGTACCGAGCCCGGAATCCTTATCCAGAAGCTCGAAACCGACACTACGATCCTCGGAGATGCCAGCCGCAGCCAGTTTCAAACGCGCCTCTCCCAGGGCATCTGCCTCTACCAGCAGCACCCCACTGTTGGGCTCGATCTTGTAGGCGATCTTGTTCTGCTGAAGAATCTGCGCGACCTCAGTGGGACTGTAGTCGTTGATGTTGTTCAACAGGGGGCGATAGCTGGGCTCCTGCATCCAGAGGATGACAGCCAGGCACATCGCCAAACAGGCAGCAACGCCCACCACCAGGACCAACTGACGCATGAGGGTCAGCTTGCTAAAGCCGAAAATCAGCTCATTGGAAGGCTCTTGTCCGGCGTCCGCCGGGGTTGCCGCCTGCTCGGGGGCAGTAGTCGCCGGAAGTTGTGCGCCGTTTTGTACTTCTGCCGGTACGCTTGCCATAACCTAGTTCCTGTTCCTGCCTTGCTTAACCTGCTTCACAGCCTTGTTGATCATCACCGGAAGTGCCATCAGATCGGCATTTTCATAATGTCTTCGTACGCCTGGATAACCTTGTTGCGTACTTGCGTCATGGCCTGCATGGCAACCGTGGACTTCTGGGCCGCAATCATCACCCGGGTGATATCCACGCCGGGCGTTCCCAGCTCATAGGCGCGGGCCAGTTGGTTGGAGGTCTGTTGCAAGTCGTTGACCCCGTCCACCGCGTTTTTCAGCATCGTACTGAAACTAGGCACCTCTTCAGGCTTTTGCGTGGGCCTGACCTGGGTCGGATTGGCCACATCCTCGACACGGACGGGCTTCGCCATCTGCATACGCAAATTGCGAATTTCCATAAGGACGTTGTTGATATCGACTCGATTAGTCATTGGCCTAATCTCCTGGTGTTCGTTCGGTTCCCGGTTTCACCGGCGGCATTCTGCAATGCGACAGTTTTCCGTCGGCCGCTCTACGCAGGCGACCTGATTACCAGTGATTTAGCAGAATCCGTGCCAAAAACCATAAACACTTGTTATAAAAGACCTTATTTGATTTTTCAGGAGATAGACCTGTTCGATCCGCCAAAAATCTGTTGTGGCTAAAATCATATCGAGTAGGGTGAGGCGTTACCGCCTCATCCCTCTCACAGAACCGTACATACGGGCCACGTATACGGCTCATGCCATTAACTTACCCCGAACTCGGGGACAGTGATGCCGGTTTTGACCTTCGCAAGATCCATCAACTTCA
>JAJUGC010000352.1 GCA_029268325.1 Gammaproteobacteria bacterium
CAACAGAAGGTGTCAGGTGTGCACACTGACCCGAACAAGAGTAAGCTCACGTCTTTACACTGCATTACCCTACAACGGGAGAGTCACGATGTCTGAGCCTGGCAGCCCCATGCTGGATATTTCCAATACACCCAGCAACCCTCTTGAACTGTTTCACCGCTGGCATCAAGAAGCCCTGACTGCGGTCCACGAGGCCAACGCCATGACGGTAGCGGCAGTGGATGCCCAGGGCCGGCCCTCGGCCCGCCAAGTACTACTCAAGCAGGCCGATGAGCAGGGTTTCGTTTTCTATACCAACTACAAAAGCGCCAAGGCCATAGCCCTGGAGACCAACCCCTGGGCCAGCCTGCTGTTTTGGTGGGACAAGCTGGAGCGCCAGGTGCGGATCGAAGGCAGCGTGGAAAAGGTCAGTGCGGCAGAGTCCGACGCCTACTTTGCCAGCCGCCCCCGCGCCAGCCAGATTGGCGCCTGGGCGTCGTCCCAGAGCCAGCCCATTAGTAGCCGGGCGGAACTGGAAGCCCGTTTTGAGGAGTATGAGCGGCAGTTCAGCGGGCAGCCCGTACCCCGCCCGCCCCACTGGGGAGGCTACCGGGTCAAGCCGGAGCGCATCGAGTTCTGGCAGGGGCTGCCGGGCCGGCTGCATGACCGGATCATCTACCTGTGCACCAGCGAAGGCTGGAGCAAGCAGCGCCTGGCTCCCTAGCCAATCTCCCAAATAGGAAAGGCCCGCATGATGCGGGCCTTTCGTTTGCCGTTGATGAATGTTGATCAGTGACCTGAGTTGGGGTCGATTTTCTCCTTGCTGTGGAAGATATCCGGCTGTTCCGGCCCGGTGACATGGAGCACCCCAGACAGGCCTTTCTCCAGGCGGGACAGGGCATGGTCCACCAGGATGTACTTGCCGGGCACTTCCGTCTTGAACTCCACCATGGTCGCCGCACCCGGTGCCACGGAGACGGTCTGCACGTTTTGCAGGGGCGGTGAGGTCAAGTCACCCAGGTTATACACCCGGTCGAAGATCTCCCCGATCACGTGGAAGCTGGAGGTCGCGTTCGGTCCCCCCACCCCGAAGTAGATCCGCACTGTCTCACCCACCTTGGATTCCATCTTGTAGGTTTTGTTCAGGGCATCCATGGTGCCGTTAAAGGTCAGGTGCTCAGGCCGCTCGTCCAGCAGCTTCTCCAGGGAGAACTCATGCTCGCCCTGAACGCCGTGTCGCTGCACGGTGTACAGCTCGCCCTGCATGACGTAGAACTCGCGGTCCACTTCCGGCAAGCCCCCTTCCGGCTCGATCAGAATCATGCCATACATGCCGTTGGAGATATGTTGGGCCACCATCGGCGTCGCGCAGTGATACACGTACAGGCCAGGGTTCAGGGCCTTGAACGTGAAGCTCTTGGTCTGGCCAGGAGCGGCCTGGGTCACAGCCGCACCACCGCCGGGTCCGGTCACCGCGTGGAAGTCCACAGAGTGGATCATTTGGCTATCCTTGGCGTTGCTCATGTTCACCGTAATGGTGTCGCCTACCCGGGCGCGGATGAAAGGCCCCGGCACCTTGTTATTGAACGTCCAGTACTTATAGGTGGTGCCATCCGCCAGCTGCCCCACCACTTCCGTGGTTTCCAGGTCAACCGTCAGCTTGCGGGGACCACGTTTGCCCACGGGCTTGCCCACATTCGTCGGGTCTTGTGCCACATTGAGGCCTTCAGCCTTTTTCTTGGCGACTGGTGTGCCGACCACCAGCTTGCCTGCCATCCCGGCCTGCTTGTGGCCCGGCAAAGTACAGAGGTACTCGAATTCACCTTTCTTATTGGCCCGGAACACCACCGCGGTACTGGCGCCCTTACCGGTGATGTCGTCGGAATCCACACCAAACTGGGGAATGGCAATATCGTGAATGGCGCCATCACCGTTTACCAGGTTGATTTGCACCACAGCCCCCTCCGGCACCATCAGCTGGGGGTTCACCTGTCCCTTGATGTCCCCGGTTTCACCCATAAACACCAACTTGCCATCTGCAATATCGGTTCTGAGTGTAAAGGTCACATCAGGGCGATAGGTTGCCGCACTGCCGTCATGGGCAGCATAGACTGGACTGAGGGCAGAAGCGCCCAGCAGCAAGGTTGCGATCACTTTACTCAATTGGCTCACTTTCATGCTACACCTCTACGAGGATGCTTCCACCGTTCTGCAATTCCATTCACAGCCAGTTCGCGACATTGCTGCTTCGATCCCTCCTGCAGCAGGATTCTCCAGCTCAGGCCTTGTGCTTATGAACCAGGTTGAGTTAATCATAGATATTAAATAAATATTAGGAATTGACCGGCATCAATCGCCGACTGCACTGTCGGCCAGCGCTAAACCATCAGGAGAATCAACACGCCACCCGGAATTGGGGCATAAAAAGCGGCCAGCCTCAGCGAACCGCTAGGTCTCAAGAGATGAAGAGATCAAAGGTGAGTCAATCAGGCCAACAAAGGCTTGGCCTGGAAATCTCCATCGGAGTCCTGATGGCAGCAAACCCGGTTGCGTCCGGCCGCCTTGGCCTCATAGAGCGCCTCGTCGGCTTTCCGGAACAGCTCGTGCTGCTGGTCAGGGCCAGCAGGGATCTGGGTTGCCACACCAATGCTGACGGTCACAGCAAGTTTTTGTTCCGCCACCATAAACTCGGTCTGCTCCACGGCTAACCGAATCTTCTCCGCAACCCGTATGGCTCCCGACCGATCCGTATCCGGCAGGAGCACGACAAACTCCTCCCCGCCAAAACGGGCCACCAGATCCTGGGTGCGGGCCAGCGACTCCCGCAGGGTGCGGGCGATGCTTCTCAGGCAGTCATCCCC
>JAJUGC010000353.1 GCA_029268325.1 Gammaproteobacteria bacterium
CTTACCTGAACAACCCCTCGTCCATGTTCGGCCACACTTTTCTCAGGCTCGACCCACCGGATCTGGACCGCAGCAATCCCATTCTCGCCAGTACCATCAGTTACGCCGCCGACGCTGATGAGCAGGATAACGAACTGGTATTCACCTATCGGGGGATTTTCGGCGGTTATCCGGGAATCACCACGGTGGAACCCTACTACCGCAAGATCAAGGTCTACAGCCACCTGGAAAACCGGGACCTCTGGGAGTACCAGCTCAACCTGACGCCAGACGAAGTTCTCCAGTTGCTACGCCATACCTGGGAAATCAAGGACAAACGCTTTGACTATTTTTTCTTCGACGAGAACTGCGCTTACCGGTTGCTGGCACTGCTTGATGTGGCGCGTCCGTCGCTAGCCCTGGTTCCCCAGATCAGCACCTTGCGGGCCATTCCCACTGATACCGTCCGTCTGGTGGTAGCCAATGACTTGGTCGAGGACATCCATTACCGGCCAGCCCAGGCCACAGTCCTCAATCACCAGCTTAATTTGCTCGATCAAAGTGAACGGCAACTGGTGGCCAACATCTTCAACCAAAGCTCACTGCCAACTGACGAGAGATGGGCCGAACTCCCTCAGCCACGCCAGGCTGCGGTGTTGGATGCCGCCTATGAACTCATCCGCTACCGCACCCTCAGCGACCGTTTGCCCCGGGAACGCACAGCGCCCCTGTCCTACCAGTTGCTTAAGGAGCGTAGCCGCATTCCGGCAACCTCTTCCGTCAACCAGCCAGCACCACCCGAAGTCCGAGACGACCAGGGACATCCCACGGCCCGAGTGAGCCTAGCGGGCGGGCGCTATGATGATCGCAATTTTTTGGGATTTTCCGTTCGCCCCGCCTACCATGACCTGAACGATCCCGCCCCCGGCTATCGAACGGGCTCGCACCTCCAGTTTCTCAGTGGAGAACTGCGTTATTATCTCGACCGGGATGAGCTGCAACTGGAACAGCTTAGCCTGGTGAAAATCCTGTCCTTGTCGCCGCGCAACCCGTTCTTTCAGCCTTTTTCCTGGGGTGCCGCGGTAGGAGCTGATCGCCAGTTACTAAACGATGACCGGCGCCCGCTGGCGCCCTATGTGGCCGGCCAGGGCGGCCTGAGCTATGAGTTGACGGGCGGTGTTTTCTATAGCCTGGCAACCGCCAGCCTAAGGGTGAGCTCCCATTTGCCGGATGGATTTCTAGCAGCACCAGGCTGGTCCTTGGGATGGTCCCGCCAGACTGCTTCCAGGGCCTGGAACCTGGATTTCTCAAGCCGCTTTTATCCGGCCCAGGAGGAAGACGACCATCATCGGCTCAGCGCTTCTGTAGACTTACACTGGCTCCCCAATGGATCCCTGAACCTGGCACTCGCACGTGAAAATAGTGGAGATCTCTATGCAACCCTGCTCCAGGCGGGAATTCGGCTTTACTTCTGAGGCTGTTCATCAGGCTCGCTGGCAATGCACGTTCATTCAGCTCTTCGCTCTGTGCATTCCCCTCCTGTTCCTGTCGGGTTGTGGACATCTGTTCTTTTACCCCAGCAAGGGGCAGGTCATCACACCGGATCAAATCGGCTTGCAATACGAAGATGTCTATCTCACCACGCCCGACGGCGAGACCCTGCACGGCTGGCTTTTGGCGGCTGAAGGCGAGCCCCGGGGTACCCTGTATTTCCTGCACGGCAATGCGGAAAATATCAGCACCCACATCGCCAGTGTCATGTGGCTGCCCGCCGAAGGCTATCAGGTATTTCTCCTGGACTATCGGGGCTATGGACGTTCAACCGGCAAGCCGGATATCGCCCCCGCCCTTGTGGATGTGGAAACCGGCTACCATTGGCTGCTCCAGCATCCCCAAACACAGCCACTTCCCTTATTTATCCTCGGCCAGAGTCTGGGAGGAGCGCTGGCCATCACCTTTGCCGCGCAGCAAATGCCGGACTTACAGAAGCAGGTTGCAGGGCTGGTAATCGACTCGGCATTTGCCAGCTATCGGGACATTGCCCGGGAAAAGCTCGGCCAGTTCTGGTTGACCTGGGCATTACAACATCCCCTCTCCTGGCTCATTCCAGACCGATATGCCCCCATTGACCATGTTGCGGCTCTCTCCCCCACGCCCTTACTCATTCTGCATAGCGATCAAGATGAAGTGGTACCCCAGCATCACGGTGTAAAACTCTTTGAAACCGCTGGCCCGCCCAAGATGTTCCTGTCCACTCACACCGGCCATAACGCCACCTTCACCAAAAGACAAAACCGCAATCAGGTACTGCACTTTATGAAGCTGGTTGGCAGCGAGTCCGGGGATCCTCCGTCTTTTGGGTTAAAGCAGGCCCGACTGTTCCCATAGAAGATACAACTCCGCCCTCGAAAATCCTGCCCCTTAAAACACAAAAGCCCCATCGAGCCCTTGGCTCAATGGGGCTTTTAGCGCTTGTGGCTGAAGAGAGGCTTACTTCACGCTCTTAATCGTGCCTTTGTAGCCTTCCACTTCAACTTCAACGATTCCGAAGATAACGTAATCTTTTTCACGGATCGTGTATTTCGGTGCAACAATCACATCAGCGCCGGAAGCAGTGATGGCCTTGTAGGCTGCTGCTTGCTTGGCTTTATGAATGGTTTTTCCTTTAAAGTCGATCGGAGCCACATTACCCGCGTCAGCAGTGTAGGCACCGTCTGCGTACTCGTCATCGGTACCGATTGTGAAGAACGCGATGCGAGTTACTTGGGACTTACCAGAAATCTTCTGTCCAACTTCAATGTCAGCCTTTACTTTAGCTTCCACGTCAACGGACAGCGGGGCAGGAGCCAC
>JAJUGC010000354.1 GCA_029268325.1 Gammaproteobacteria bacterium
ACCATGCCGCCGGCTACCATAGCATGGACGACAAGAAGCCCGGCTGGTGGGATTCGGCAATCGGCCCCGGTAAGCCCATTGATACCACCAAGTTCTTTGTGGTCTGCCTCAACAACATCGGTGGCTGCAACGGCAGCACCGGCCCCAACACCATCAACCCGGAAACCGGCAAGCATTACGGCCCCGACTTCCCCGTAGTGACCGTGAAGGACTGGGTGGCCAGCCAGACGCAGCTGTCCGACCACCTGGGCATCCAGCGCTGGGCAGCCGTGGTGGGTGGCAGCCTGGGAGGCATGCAGGCGCTGCAGTGGTCCATCGACTATCCGGAGCGGGTTGCCCATGCCCTGGTGATTGCCTCGGCACCCAAGCTGTCCGCCCAGAACATTGCCTTTAACGAAGTGGCCCGCAAGGCGATCACTTCCGACCGGGATTTCCACGGCGGCCGCTACTACGAGCACAACACCTTCCCGGCCAAAGGCTTGGGAATTGCCCGCATGGTCGGCCACATTACCTACCTCTCCAACCTGTCCATGGGTGAGAAGTTTGGCCGTGAACTGCGGGACCAGGCCTTCAAGTTTGGCCTGGAAGCCGAGTTCCAGGTCGAAAGCTACCTGCACTACCAGGGTGAGCGTTTCTCCAAGAACTTTGATGCCAACACCTACCTGCTGATGACCCGCGCCCTAGACTACTTCGACCCGGCCCGGGAATACGGCGACAACCTGACGGCAGCCCTGGAGAATGCCCGGGCCAACTTCCTGGTGGTGTCCTTCACCAGCGACTGGCGTTTCTCGCCCGAGCGCTCCGAGGAGATCGTCAACGCCTTGGTGGATGCCCGCAAGGATGTCACCTATGCGGAGATCGAATCCCCCCATGGCCATGATGCTTTCCTGATTCCGTCCCCCCGCTACATGGACGTGTTCGCCGGCTATATGAACCGTATCGCGGAGGAGCTGTAAATGCGTCCGGATCTAGACATTATCCAGAAGTGGATCACGCCCGGTTCCCGCGTGCTGGACCTGGGCTGTGGCGACGGCACCCTGCTGCATTACCTGAAAACCCACAAGCAGGTGCAAGGCTACGGGCTGGAGATCAACCCGGCCAAGATCACCGAATGTATCCGTAAGGGAGTCAACGTGATCGAGCAGGACCTGGACGTCAAAGGCCTGTCCAACTTCCGCACCGGCAGTTTCGACACGGTGGTGATGTCCCAGGCCCTGCAGGCGGTACGCCACCCGGACATCATGCTCAGTGAAATGCTGCGCCTGGGCAAGGAAGGCATCATCGCCTTCCCCAACTTCGGCCACTGGAAGCTACGTTTCTACCTGCTGCGCAAGGGGCAGATGCCGGTGTCCAAGGCCCTGCCGTACACCTGGTACAACACCCCCAACATTCACCTGTGTACGGTGAAGGACTTCGAAAACTTCTGCAAGGAACGCAACTTCAAGATCCTCAACCGCGTCGTGATGGATAGCGAGCACCGCCACACCCTGCCCATCGACCTTTGGCCGAACCTGCTGGGGCAGATTGCCATCTACCGGGTCACCCGCTAACCATCGCCTGGCCCTTGAGGGCTGTAGGGCTAATTCGTTAAGACGGCCCTCTAGCCCTCAAGGGGGCGCGGATAGAGCTGCACAATCCCGCTTTTGCCCTGCATGTCCCCCACGATCCAGATCTGCTCGAAAGGGTGCTCTGGCGGAATCTCGATCTGATGCAGCGAAGCGCTGATCTCCTCCGCCGTCCAAGCCGGATGGACATTGCGGATCACCAGCCAGACCCGGCGGCTTTGGTAGTACTTCAGGGCCTTGTTGGCGAGAATCCGGTTAAGCGCCTCAATCAGCCGGGAGTGGGCGTCCTCCACCCGGTCCAAGGCTTCCAGCTCCTGTCGGGTATGCTCGCTCAACTCCCGCCCCAGCAAGTGCATGGCTTCCTGCTCGGAGCCATAGAGATGGGCAATTTCCAGATCCAGACGCTCCCCCTCCAACAAACAGGAGACATCCGGCCTGCGCGGCGGGTTGTGCCAGATATGGCGAATCCTCTTCCCGGTCTGGCGCTCATAGCTGCGCATAAACAGGCGCGCGGCCTGGTGCTCCAGGGCAATTTTTTCGGATTCGCTATCGCTGAACTGCTGCATGGTTCTCAACGGATATTCGCTATAGGCTATCAGTAAGGTAGCAGCCAACTTCCCTTGGCCGCAATGCCCGGGCCCCATTCCTTCCAGCAAAACCTTACCCCCCACCGCCAGTTCATGCCACAATACCGGCCAATCCGATTTTCATTGATCCCCTGATCCAAGGAGCTGAGATGTATTCCTTCGCTTCCCGTTTCAAATGGGCACTGGCCCTGTTCAGCCTCTGTTTACTGACCACGGCCCAGGCCGAGCAGAAGCAGGTGTTTGGCGACTATGAAATTCACTACAACGTGTTCAACAGCACCTTCCTGCAGCCCGAAGTGGCCCGGCAATACAATATCAATCGGAGCCGGGCAATCGGCGTAGTGAACATTGCCGTGCTGAAGAAAAATCCGGAAGGTGGCCTGCCCACACCGGTCGCGGCAGCCCTGGAAGGCGAGGTCACCAACCAGGTGACGGTGATCTACCGGGACGGCACGACCGACAAGGACACCTCGGTCACGGTGCAGGATCTCGCCGGCGTGCAGATGACCGGCAGCGTCGTGGCCACCAGCGTGAACTTCCCCGGCATCGCCAAGGCGGATCTGGCCAACCGGGTGGCGATGCGGGAGTTGAAGCAGCTCTCGGCGGGGCTCGCCAAGGGCGTGTTCATCGCCAACCGCAAGGCGTCGCTCTTGAACATCGGCGACGTGATCCGCTTC
>JAJUGC010000355.1 GCA_029268325.1 Gammaproteobacteria bacterium
GTATCCACCTGAACTGGGCCAAGGATATTACGGATGAGTTTTCGGTTGAACTCCGCGTGGAGTTGGAACGCCAGCGGGGCGTCATCGCCGAACTGGCCAGCGCCGTCACCCTGGCCGACGGCAGTATCGAAAAGATCAGCGTGGAAGAGCAAAATGCCCGTTTGAGCATCATTACCATGGTCATCAATGTCCAGGGGCGCAAGCACTTGGCCCGAGTCATGCGCCGCATCAGAAATATGAAGGTAGTGACCAATATCCAGCGGGTTCGCTACTAGCCTTTCCTCTCCTTCTCGCCCAACAGTCCTCTTTCCATAAAAGCCAATGGCCTGACACTCCCGCCCCTCAAGGGACCATTCACCCACTTTCACCTGTTGGCAACCCCAGGTCTCGGCCCCTACAATGCAGCCATTGCTCTTTGCTTAGTGCGTCATCTTTTTACAATACATCTTTCCACTGATCATCACCGAGGATCGGCATGACCAACAAATCCATCATTCACTCCGATTCGGCTCCCAAGGCTATCGGCACCTACTCACAAGCCGTCAAGGCCGGCAACACCGTGTACCTGTCCGGCCAAATTCCCCTGGATCCGGCCACTATGGAACTGGTACAGGGCGACATCAGCGTGCAGATCAAGCGCGTGTTCGAAAACCTGAAAGCAGTGTGCGAAGCGGCCGGCGGCTCTTTGCAGGACATCGTCAAGCTCAATATCTACCTGACGGATCTGGCCCATTTCACCACTGTGAACGAAATCATGGCCACCTATTTCCAACAACCCTACCCAGCCCGTGCCGCCGTGGGCGTCGCCCAGCTGCCCAAGGGCGCCCTGGTGGAAATGGATGGCGTGATGGTAGTCTGAGCCCCAGAGGCTGATTACGGAGAGATCCGGCTCGCGTTGACACCCCCCTCCATGCAAAGCTAGTATCCACTCCCTTACGGGCGGACAGTCTGGTGCACTCACAGCAGCAAGACTGTCTACCCGTCTGACTCCAACTACATTATGGATATTCTTCGGAGTAGCTTTCATGGAACTAAGAACCGCAATTGCCCTCTGCACCGCCCTCGCTAGCGCCAGCTCCCTGGCCCAAGCCCAAACCCCATCCTCTGCCACTGAACTGGGTCCGACCCGGGGATTCTCTCAGGAGTGGGGACAAACTGCCTCCTACAGCAAAGTATCAGCAGATCTTCAGACCGGCGCTTATGATACGGGTGGCGGCATCCGTCTAGGCATTGATAACAGTGAACTCATTATCAACAGTGACCTGATTTCAGAGGACACTAACGAAGCCATTTTCAAGCTGGGCATGGGTAGCTTCCAGGCCGGCTCCTTCACTGTTGACTGGGCTCCCACGGTCGGTATCGCCCTGCAGGACACCGATGACGTAGACACAAAGAACTTTATGGTTGGCGCAGCCTTCACCGGACGTGCCCAGGACTTGATCCTGAACCTGCAACCGGCCATTGCACGCCTTGATGTGGAAAATGACAACACAGGAGCGGATTACAGCGATACCGTCCTGCAACTGGGCCTGGGCGCATACTACGTACTGCCGGAAACCCGGTTTGGCCGCTTCATGCCAGGTGTTGAGTTCACCCTGATTGAAGGCGATGACTACGATGAAGATATCCTGAACATCGGGGTGCGCTGGGTCTACAATCCAAGGGTTGTTCTGGACTTGGTCGTGATCCACCGAAGCGATTATGACGTTAGCGGCCTGCCAGGTATCGCCCGCCTGAACGTCGCGTTCTAATCCCCCTTAGAACCTGACTGGCTTCGGCAGGGATCTCATAGGTCCCTGCCCGCCTTATTCAGCTAACTCCTTCGCTAAGCTACATACCCCAGCCGCTTCAGCATCTCTGCATACCCCTCCCGGAAACTGGGATAGCGAAACGGATAGCCCGTTTCCAACAGCCGCCGATTGCTGCATCGCTTGCTGCCGGCGCGACGCACTCCTGGCCCCGCATCGGGCTTTTGGGGCAGATGACCCACTTGTTCCCGCAGCCAGGCCAGCATATCCCCCACTCTAGCCGGCTCACTATCACAGCCCAGGTAACAATCGGCCAGAGGCTCGCCCGCCAGGGCCTTACCCACCAGATGTTCCAGCACGCCGATACAGTCCTCTTCATGGATACGGTTGGTGTAGGGACCACCTTCTACCGCAATCTCCCCCGCCAGAATCTGCTCCAGGAATCGGGTGCGATCACCGCCGTAGATCCCGGCAAACCGGACGCTGGTTGCCGGAACACCGGACGCCTGCAACAACTGCTCCGCCTCCAGCAAGCGCTTGCCGGAAAATCCCGACGGGCAGGTAGGGGACGTTTCATCGACCCAGCTGTCGTCATCCTGATGGTAGACACTGGTGCTGGAGACAAAGATCACCCGTCTCAGAGCGCTGTGTTTCAGGGCCTGCAGCAGATTAGCCAACCCTTCCACAAAGACCTGCCGATAGGCTTCATCGTTATGCCCCGTCGGGCTCAGGCAGTACACCACCACCTCGATTGACGCTGGCAGGGAACCCAGGCTGTCCAAAGCTGTCACATCGGCAGGGAAAGGAATCAGGTTGTGTTCCGCCTCCGGCGGACGCCGGGACAGGAGCAAAACCGGCATGTCCCGGGCACAGCGCCGCGCCAGTGGCAGCCCCAGTTTGCCGGCACCGACGATTAGAAGCCTTGGAGATAGCATTGCCTAATCAACTCCATAGTTTTATTCTATTGAAACTATAGTTTGCCTTCCCAGCAGACTTGGTGCACGCCAACCGCTGTAACGCCAGCCCGCCTGGCCCAAGGACTGGCCCCGACGGGTTCCAGTATTTTAATTCGGA
>JAJUGC010000356.1 GCA_029268325.1 Gammaproteobacteria bacterium
AGATCTTGGCCGTGGTGTACCGCCTGGAGGATATTGCCCGCTAGCAATCGCAGGGCTTCTTTGGCGAGCATGTCCGAGATGGGGTTTTTCTTCAGCTTGCTGGTGTAGGCTTCGATGGCATGGACCATGGCGTCGATGCCGGTGGCGGCTGTGACATGGGGTGGCAAGCCCAGGGTCAGCTCAGCATCGAGCAGGGCCAGGTCCGGGAGAAGCACAGGGGAGACCACGCCCGCTTTGGTGGTGTCACCGGTGGTGACGATGGCAATGGGGGTGACTTCCGAGCCGGTGCCGGCGGTGGTGGGTACCAGAATCAGGGGTAGCCGGTGACCAGAGGCATTGCCCACGCCATAAATCTGCTTCAGGGATTGCGAGCACCCGGGAGAGGCGAGAAATGCCACCAGCTTCGCCACATCCATGGAGCTGCCGCCGCCAAAGCCGATGACCAGGTCGGTCTTGTCGCCTTTCGCAACTTCGGTAGCGCGTAGGACGGTCCGGTCGGACGGGTCTGCTTCCACCTCTTGGAAAATTTCCACTGCGATACCGGCCTTAATCAGGCTGTCGATGGCGTCGGTGAGAAGTCCCAGGCGATGGATCCCCGCATCTGTGATGATCAATACGCGCCGGGCGCCCCGTTCCTGGCAAAGTGGACCAAGCCAGCGAGCGCTACCTGGTTCGTGGAGTAGGCTGTGAGTGGTGGTGAACGAAAAAGACTGCATCGGTACGCTCCTCTTTATTGTTTTGGTGGGAGGGATTTCGTACGGCATTTCCAGCAACAAAAGCCGGTGGCTCTTAGATGATGCACTCCAGGTGCCCGTGTTTTAACTGGAGTCCTGCCAACTCTAGCAGGAATCCAGGACAATTTTGAGCAGCCGGTTTTGCCTGTCTGTAACCTTTACAGTGAATCTGTAATTTATTCAGCCTACATATTGATTTGAGCCGAGTCGCTTTCTCCTGCCGGTGCAATACGTAGCTGGTTGTGGACATCTTTCACGCCAGTACAGGATTCCACGATATATTCCGCCATTTTCTTGCTGGCGCGGCTATCGACGGTGCCAGACAAGGTGATCTCGCCTTTGCTGACGCTTACTTCAATATCGCTGGCGTCAACTCGGGGATCATCACTCAGGCGTTCGCAGACGTCTTCCAGAAGGTGCTGATCAGAACGCTGATAGCCCTTAGGGCCGCGGCCGCGGTAATCGGGGCCGGTATGGCGGGAAGGGTTGTAGTTGTCCCGATAGGCTTCCCGCCCATATTGTTCCCGCCCATAGTCATACCGATAGGCCTGGCCCCGTCCGTAGTTGGGATCATGCTCCAGGTCGTGGTTCCGGCTATAACCTTGTGCCGTGTAATCGCGGTCGTAGTATGGGGGATAGTCCTGATCGTCCCGACTCAGGGCGACGAGATCCAGGCCGGTGACGTTATTCTGGGCATAGAAATTATGGTGGGTTCTGAGCATACGGTTGCGATCTTCCTCCAGCCGTTGTTCCAGATCCCGACGCCAAGCAGTCTTGTCATAGGCCTCATCGTCGAAAGATTGTTGAGGGGCAGATTGACGTTTAGGGGGCTGATGCCGCGGATTGTCACGAGCCATATCTTCCTCCTTGGCGAATCAAGTGCTACGCGCAATTCTTGGGAGTTTGACTCATTAAGCAGCAACTCATGTGCCAGCTTGTGGGCAGGGAAGTCGACTTTTTTCGGGGTGTATACAGGCGTCCCTGCCCTGGGGAAATCAGCGGAGAGAAACTGCTCCTGGGAGCAGCCAAAGCTCAGAGTCAGCTAAGGATCAGAGCAGGACGACTACGCCAGCCGTCATCAAAATGGAGCTGAACACGTAAGTGGCTACGATATTCAGTGGTGAGAGGAACTTACCCTTTGCTTGAGGTTGGGGCAGATGCATAAATTCTCCTCCAAACGATTTAAGTAATATCTAGACTAGCAGCAGCCCGGTGGTCGCGCCTTGTCCAGGATCAAGTAGCCTTTTCAGCGAAACAATAACAGGCTTTGAAAATCCAGTAGAATCATGGCTTCTACTTACATCATTGAGCCCGTGCAGACAGGTTCCAGGGCCAATCGGATAAGGCAGCCCCCTGGGCTTGGCTCCCGTATAGCCAGGGCTGGCCAGTGCGGGGGCTAATGGAATAGGCTCTTACCCTGTCGCTATCGCATTACTGCAGGACTTCTTCCTTCCCATGACATTTCGCCTGATACACACATCCGACTGGCATTTGGGCCAGCATTTCTTCGGTAAAAGCCGCCTGGCTGAACATCGCGCTTTTCTGGACTGGCTGCTGGAACAGGTCCAGCAGCACCAGGTTGACGCAATCATCATTGCCGGCGATGTATTCGATATCGGCTCGCCGCCCAGTTACGCCCGCGAACTTTATAACCGCTTTGTGGTGGATGTCCAGAAGACTGGTTGTCAGTTGATCGTGCTGGGGGGGAACCATGATTCGGTCGCTACGCTGAACGAGTCGCGGGAGCTCCTCGCCCAGCTAAATGCCCAGGTGATTTCCGGGGTTCGGGAGCTACTGGAAGAGCAGGTGCTGGTACTTCGCAACCGCCGGGGTGAGCCAGGAGCCATTCTCTGTGCCGTTCCCTTTATTCGTCCTCGGGACGTGCTGTTGAGCCAGGCTGGGCAGAGCGGAACGGAGAAGCAGCAAGCTCTGCAACAGGCCATTGCCGACCATTACGCAGCACTGTATCGCCAGGCCCTGACGTTGCGGGAACAGTTGGGGCAAGCCCTGCCCATTATTGCGACTGGACATTTGACCACGGTGGGAGCCAGCACCAGTGAATCCGTGCGGGAT
>JAJUGC010000357.1 GCA_029268325.1 Gammaproteobacteria bacterium
AGCATATCAGGGCCAGTGTTCCGTTGAGATGACATTTATTGTATGCCTGCGGCTAAACTTTCCGGGAGACCATCCGCCGCGGTCAGTCAGCCCATCGGATTGTACTGGATGACATACCCGGAAACTTTTGCGTAATTACACAGTGGTTCACAGGCGGATTCATTTTCTTTCCATACAGTGGATAACAATGCCCCGCAATCATATGAGGATTCAAGTGCCATGAGTGCCTACTTGTTAGCAATCGATCAGGGAACGACCAGTACCCGGGCGATTCTGTTTGACTCTCAAGCCATGCCGGTGAATCACGCGCAGCAGGAGTTCACTCAACATTTTCCCGCCGATGGCTGGGTCGAGCACGATGTGGAGGAGATTTGGCAGAGCACGCTGCGGGTCTGTCGGGAGGCCCTGGCCAAGGCGGCGGTGCCTGCTTCCCAGGTTGCTGCCGTGGGGATTACTAACCAGCGGGAAACCGCAGTGGTCTGGAACCGCAAAACCGGACGGCCCATCTATCGGGCCATCGTTTGGCAGGATCGCCGGACGGCGGCCTATTGCGAAACGCTCAAGGCGGCCGGTCACGAGCCTTTGGTGCGGGAGCGTACCGGGTTGCTGATCGACCCCTATTTTTCCGCCACCAAGGTCCGGTGGATGCTGGATCATGTGGAAGGGGCCCGGGAGGCGGCGAACCGAGGCGAGCTGGCCTTCGGCACTATCGACAGCTTCCTGCTCTGGAAGCTGACGGGTGGACGGGTGCATAAAACGGACGCCACCAACGCCTCTCGGACCATGCTGTTTAACATCCATCGTCAGCAGTGGGACGAAGATTTGCTGAAGCTGTTCGAGATTCCTGCCTCCATGTTACCGGAAGTGGTGGACTCAGCGGCTGACTTTGGGGTGGTGGACAAGGAGCTTCTGGGGGCGGCTGTGTCAATTGGCGGTGTGGCCGGTGACCAGCAGGCTGCCCTGGTGGGGCAGGCCTGTTTCCAGCCGGGCATGATCAAAAGCACCTACGGCACCGGCTGCTTTATGATCCTGAATACGGGGGATCTGGCCCTGAGCTCGAAGAACCGGCTACTGACCACGGTTGCCTACCGCTTGGATGGTAAGACGACCTATGCCATCGAGGGGAGCATCTTTGTTGCCGGGGCGGCGATCCAATGGTTACGGGACGGGCTGCGGCTGATCCGCCATGCCAATGAAACAGAGCTGCTTGCCCAGCAAGTGGGGTATGAACAGTCGGTGTATCTGGTGCCCGCCTTCACCGGGCTGGGCGCGCCCTATTGGGACCCGAGCGCCCGCGGAGCCATCCTGGGGCTGACACGCAGTACCGGGCTGGCGGAGATTGTCACCGCCGGCTTGCAGTCGGTCTGCTATCAAACCCGCGACTTGGTGGACGCGATGCGAGCGGATAATGCCCACCTGGATAACTTGCGGGTAGATGGGGGCATGGCGGTCAATGACTGGGTGATGCAGTTTTTGAGCGACATCTTGAACCTGTCGGTGGATCGTCCCAAAGTCACCGAGACCACCGCCTTGGGGGCGGCTTTCCTGGCCGGGTTACAGGCCGGGGTGTATGGCAGCACGGATGAGATCGCCAAGCTCTGGCAGTGCCAGCGCCATTTCGAGCCGGCCATTGAAGCGTCCCTGCGGGAGAGGCTGTATCAGGGCTGGCAGGATGCTGTGCGCCGTGTGCGAAGTGGCGTTGCCTGAACGCTGGCTTGGGTTTGGGCGGGAAATGCAGACGGCTTAGGTAGAAAAAGTAGATTCAAACACCAACAGCTGGACAGTCTTGAGCCGTAGCCCTACCTGCTCGCCTTCCTGGTACTGGTTGTGGCTGGGGGCCAGGATCTCCAGGGTACGATTAGACTCCAGGCGCACCTGGTACAGGGTTGAGGAGCCTGCAAAGACCTTGCTGATGACCTGGGCCTGGATGGTTGCATCCTGGTCAAAGACCAGGTCATCGGGTCGGATCAGAATGTCGACCGCCTGGTCGGTTGTCCAGGTGCCGGGCCGTTTGCTGGTGACCGGGCCCAGCTCCGTATCAATGTGCCCGTCGCTTCTCACCGTACCGGGCAGGAAGGTGCCGTTACCGACGAACTGGGCGACAAAGCGGGTGGCTGGGGCATGGTACAGGTTGGCGGCGGTATCCCACTGCAACAGGCGCCCCTGTTGGATTACGCCGATGTGATCCGACATAGCGAAGGCTTCTTGTTGGTCGTGGGTCACCAGGATGGCGCTGGTGCCCGCGCGTTTGAGGATGTCACGCACATCCAGGCTTAATCGCTTGCGCAGGGTCACGTCCAAATTGGAGAAAGGTTCATCCATGAGCACCAGGCGCGGCTTGGGGGCCAGGGCACGGGCCAGGGCGATCCGTTGCTGTTGTCCTCCGGATAGCTCATGGGGATAACGCCGGGCCAAATCGGCAAGGCCTACCAGTTCCAACAACCCCAGGGCTCGAGCCATGGCTTCCTTCCCCCGACCCAGCCCGAAGCGGACGTTATCGAGCACAGTCAGATGCGGAAACAGGGCATAGTCCTGAAAGACCATGCCAATTTGCCGTTTCTCGGGAGGAATGGATTGGGTGCGGCTGGCAAGGAGCTTGCCGGCCAGGCGAATCTCACCGGCACTGATGGGGTGAAAGCCGGCAATGGTCCGCAACAAAGTGCTCTTGCCACAGCCACTGGGGCCCAGGATGCAGCCAATTTCACCCGGGTTCAGCCGGAAACCGACTTCTTCC
>JAJUGC010000358.1 GCA_029268325.1 Gammaproteobacteria bacterium
GAAGAGGGCGTGCCTGATGCGGAAACCTGGGGGGCCGAACAGATGCTCCAGGAAGGGATCTTCAAGAAGTATAAGCCGGAAGCCGTGTTCGGCATTCATGTGATGACCAATATGCACACTGGCTATGTAGGCTATCGCAAGGGGCAGATTCTGGCCTCCATGGACAGTTTTGAGATCACCATCAAGGGCCGTCAAACCCACGGCTCCATGCCCTGGGCCGGGGCCGATCCCATTGTGGCGGCCGCCCAGATCATCACGGGCTCCCAGTCCATTGTCAGCCGCAAGGTGGATATTACCGCCTCGCCCGCAGTGGTCTCCTATGGCATTGTGAGTGGCGGGCTGCGGGACAACATTATTCCTGATACGGTCGTGCTCAAGGGCACCCTGCGCAATTTTGACATGGACACCCGCCAGCATGTTTTCGAGAGCCTCAGGTATATGGCGAAATACACCGCGGAAGCCCATGGTGTGGAGGCCGAAGTGAAAATCCATGAGCAATATCCGGTCACCATCAATAATCCCGAGCTGGTGGATGCCATGCTGCCCGTGACCCAACAACTGGTCGGCAAGGATAAGGTTGTGGAGGTGCCGGTGCGCACGGCGGGTGAAGACTTTTCATTCTATGCCCTGGAGGTGCCGGGGATGTATGTCATGCTGGGAGCCACCCCTGCGGATCAGGATCCCCAGCAAGCCCCTGCCAACCACTCGCCGTTCTTCCACATGGATGAGGCTGCCATGGAGATCGGCACCAACCTGTTCGTGAACTGGGCGCTGAACTATCCCCAGGCCATGAAGAAGTAAGGCGTGAACGTTCGGTTAATGCCGGGTGGGAGACTTTTGTGCCGGTTGTGAGGACGGGAGAGACGCCAATTGCAGAATGTCTCCATGCCGTTGATAGATCAGGCTGAATCCTGGGGTGGCTTTGGAGCGGAGCTTGACCTGGCTGAGTATGGATGAGATTTGGCCGGCATCCGTACAGTCTCCAGGAAAGATCTGGACAGCACCGGCCGAGATGCTGATCAGAGGGTGAAATCTCTCTACGCCTTCCCGGTCATAGGTGACCAGGCCACCTTGAGCCAGATGTTCTTCCCGATAAAAGTCGTTCAAGCGTTGCGCAAATTCCTCGAAGATATCCTGGATCGTCTGGCTCCAGTCTTCCCGGCGAAACACAATGATGAAGTCGTCCCCGCCGATATGGCCAACGAAGTCCCCCTCACCGGTTACCCGCTTTTTCAGCAGGTTGGCCATTTCGATCAGGACCCTGTCTCCAAGGGCATAACCGTATATGTCGTTGTAGGCTTTGAAGTGATCCAGGTCCAGGTAGCAGGCGACGAAGGCTTCCCGATTTTGGAGCAACCGGTTAATGCAGTCGTTGATAGGAATATTGCCCGGCAGCATGGTGAGAGGGTTGGCATTGCGGGCGGTACGAATTTGCAGCTCGGTAATCTGGCGCAGTAGATCGATTACCTGCCCAATACCCAGGAAGCGACCATGGCGGGTGATAATAAAGTCTTCTTCTGTTTGGAATCGGGCACGGGAGGTCACCAACCGGCTGACCTGATCCAGCCGCATGCTCGCTTCAATGCATAAGGGAGTTGTGTTCATCACATGTTGGGCCGTGCGGTTGATGTGGAGATCCAGGGCAAATGGCCGGCTCAGGATTTCCATCAACTGTGGCCGGTGGATGATGCCGACCGGAGCTTCCCCGTCCAGCACCGCCATAGAGGCGAGTTCGACGCGCTGCCGGAACAGGTTAGCAATTTCCAGTACCGGCGTATCCAGATTGACCGCCGCCTCTGAACAAACCAGTCCTTCGGCGGTATGGGCCAGGTTCAGGTCGGAGTCAGTGCTGAGCCTGGCCAGATCCATATCCGTGACTGGATTGGGCTTGGGACGGTCAATGTAGTAGCCCTGTCACAAAGGCACGTCCATTTTTAGCAGCACTTTCATTTCTGCTTCAGTTTCAACACCTTCGGCAATAATGTTGCTGTTCAATGAACGGGCAATTTCGATGATGGAGCGTACAAACTCCCGTTTGACCGTATCGGTATCGATCTGGCTGATAAAGTGGCGATCAATCTTGACGTAAGCAGGGCAGAGTTCCGACCAGGCTCTCAGGGAAGAGTAACCTGCACCCAGGTCATCCAGGGCGAACGCCAGGCCGGCATTGCCGCCGCGGCGCATGGTATTGGCTATCTGCTCCAGGTCTGTCATGGGGCTTTGCTCGGTGAGCTCCAGAACCACCTGATCCGGAGTAAAACCAAACTCCTGCAGAAGATCTATTGCAGCACCATTTTGATAGCAGGGCGCGACCAGCAGTTCCGGGCCAACGTTGAGGAATAACTTCCCGGGCAGATTCAGTTTGCGAAACCGCCGCAGTGCCGAACGCAGGCAGGCTTTCTCCAGTTCTGCAAGGCAGCCGGCACGCCTTGCGGTATCAAACAAGACCGTGGGAGAGTGCAGAGGGCTGTCAGAGGGCCCCCGGCTCAGGGCCTCATAGCCGTATATGGCTTGCTCGTGAACGGACACAATGGGCTGAAACAGGGTATTGATCTGCTCTTGTTCGATAATGGCGTGAATGTCGGCCAAGGGATGAATGCTGGACATGTAAAAGCCTGACAGGTGAATCTGCCGTTACAGACTATGGTCCTTTTATGACACAAAAATGAACATCTCGTCAGTAATTTCATGCTGAGCTATAACCCAGAATGTTTGAC
>JAJUGC010000359.1 GCA_029268325.1 Gammaproteobacteria bacterium
GGTGATCACCCTGTGCACGGGCGACATGGGCTTCTCGGCGGCCAAGACCTACGACATTGAAGTTTGGTTGCCGGGCCAGCAAAAATATCGGGAGATTTCCTCCTGCAGTAACGTTCGCGACTTCCAGGCTCGCCGTATGCAGGCCCGTTGGCGGAATCCGGAGACTGGCAAGCCGGAGCTGTTGCACACCTTGAACGGATCGGGCCTGGCCGTGGGACGTACGCTGGTGGCGATCCTGGAGAACTATCAGCTCGCCGATGGCCGTATCCGCGTTCCGGAGGCTTTGGTACCCTATATGGGTGGTACTGAAATTATTGGCTGAGCTTGCTGCAACTTAAAAAAGGCTGCTACTCGTCTGATCTAGCGAGCAGTACTGATCAAAGCATCAACATAAGGAGCCTTGCGTGGAGTTTTTGCCGCTGCACTTCGATTTGAAGGAGCGACGTTGTCTGGTTGTTGGTGACCAGGATATCGCAACACGCAAGGCGGATTTACTGCGCCGAGCAGGCGCAGTTGTCCTGCTGAATTCGATCCAGCCCTGCGACAGCCTGCAGGAATTGGCCAGCCATGCCAATGTGAGCCTGATTTCAGAACCCTTCCATCCGGGCTTGTTGGAAGATGTGGAGCTGGTGGTGGCGGCCAGCGAGGATTCCGCGCTGAACCGCAGGGTTTCCGAAGCCGCCCGGAAGCTTCATCTACCGGTGAACGTGGTTGAAGAGCCCGCACTGAGTTCCTTTATCTTTCCTTCCATTATTGATCGCTCTCCCATCATCGTATCGGTGTCCAGTGGGGCGCAGATTCCCGTGCTGACCCGACTGTTGAGAAGCCGGCTGGAATCCCTGATTCCCCATGCCTACGGGCGTCTGGCCCTGGTCGCCTCGGAATTTCGCGAGCGGGTCAAAGAGACATTGCCACACCAGAACCAACGGCGACGTTTCTGGGAATCCGTGCTGGAAGGCAAGATTGCGGACCTGGTATTGGGAGGGCGCGAGGGTAAGGCCCGTCAGGAAATAGAGAAGGCGCTCACGGTCTCGGAAGCCTCTAGCCCCATCGGTGAGGTGTATCTGGTGGGTGCCGGGCCAGGTGATCCTGATCTGCTCACTTTCAAAGCCTTACGCTTGATGCGCCAGGCTGATGTGGTTTTGTACGATCGCCTGGTGGCGCCGGAAATCCTCGACCTGGTGCGTCGAGATGCGGAGCGTATCAATGTGGGCAAAGAACGCTCGCGCCATACCTTGCCCCAGGAAGAGATCAATGAGCTGTTGGTCAATCTGGCGCGGCAGGGCAAGCGGGTGCTACGCCTTAAAGGGGGAGATCCCTTTATTTTCGGTCGGGGAGGCGAGGAAATCGATCGTCTAGCAGACGCGGGGATTCCTTTCCAGGTAGTACCGGGAATCAGTGCCGCCAATGGTTGTGCGGCTTACGCTGGTATTCCGCTGACCCACCGGGACTATTCCCAATCGGTTCGCTTTATTACCGGCCATCTCAAGGATAATAGCATTAGCTTGCCCTGGCAGGAGTTTGTCCAGGAACACCAAACCCTGGTTTTCTACATGGGGCTCCAAGGGCTGCCAGAAATCTGTCGGCAACTGATGGCCCATGGAATGCGCCCGGAGATGCCTATCGCCCTGGTTTCCCAAGGCACGACCCGCTTCCAGAAGGTGCTGACCAGTACCTTACAGGAGATGCCTTTGGTGCTGGAACAACAGGAGGTCCGACCGCCCACGCTCATTATCATTGGTGAGGTGGTCAAGCTCAGAACCAAGTTGGCCTGGCTGGATTAACGCTTCTTTTAACTTCATCATAGATCTTGCTCCCTGTAGAAGAGTAGATTGGGAAAGCAGGCTGCTGAGGCCTGTTTTTCCACCTTTTCCCTTTGTTCTACAAAATACCCTGTTGGTAGAGGGAGCGATAAGCGAAGGGAAGGGCCGTGAAGGACACGGCCCGGAAGGGGTTAGCGGTTGGGCAGAACGTCCTTGAGCTTGTCCCGCATTTCCAGAAGTGCTTGTTCCGTGGTTTCCCAATCGATACAGCCATCGGTCACCGACACGCCGTATTTCAGGTCGCTCAGGTTGGCCGGAATGGATTGAGAGCCAAAGTTGATATTGCTTTCGATCATGACGCCCACAATCGACTTGTTGCCTTCCACGATCTGACGGCTGATATCCTTCAACACCAGGGGCTGCAGGGCCGGATCTTTGTTGGAGTTGGCGTGGCTGCAGTCAATCATGATGTTCTTGGGCAGCTTGGCCTTGTCCAGTTCCTGTTCGCACATGGCGATACTGACGGAGTCGTAGTTGGGCTTCCCATTACCACCGCGCAGGACAATATGGCTATAAGGGTTGCCCTTGGTCTTGATAACAGCGACCTGGCCGTGTTGGTTTACGCCCAGGAAAGCATGGGGCCGGGAGGCGGACTTCATCGCGTTAATCGCTACTTCCAAACCGCCATCGGTGCCGTTCTTGAAACCGACGGGCATGGATAGGCCGCTGCTCATTTCCCGGTGAGTTTGGGATTCAGTGGTACGTGCCCCAATGGCAGACCAGGAAATGGTGTCTTGCAAGTATTGGGGAGAGGTGGGGTCTAGGGCTTCGGTAGCCGTGGGCAAGCCCATTTCCGCGAGCTCCACCAACAAGCGCCGGCCCAACTGAAGGCCGTACTCGATGTCGAATGAATCATCCATGTGGGGGTCGTTGATCAGGCCTTTCCAGCCCAC
>JAJUGC010000360.1 GCA_029268325.1 Gammaproteobacteria bacterium
CGAAAGCCCAGCGAGTCATGGAGGGCGGATCAGGACGGTTGGTGAAAATCCGGGTGGTTTCGAATTCCCCAGCGGCTGCCCAGTCCGGATCGTCGGCTACGAAGGCCTGGGAAACACTGGAGATGTTGGCTAATGAAGCGCGGGGTTGTGCGGTTAAGTGGTGGTGTGCTGGCCCTGCTGGTGTTTCTGGTTGCAGCTAGGGTTGCTGCTCCCTACGCTATCCAGTGGTACGTCAACAAGCAGTTGGATCAGGCTGAAAACTTTACCGGCCACATCGGGGATGTGGACCTGAACCTGATTCGCGGCGCCTATGAAATCGAAAATGTCCGGATCGAGAAGACTGATGGAGAAGTTCCGGTTCCCTTCTTTTATGCCGAGCGGGTGGATCTTTCCGTGTACTGGAGTGCCTTGCTACGGGGCAATCTGGTGGGCGAGGTGTGGCTGACCCGCCCGGAACTCAATATCGTCGACAGCGAGTCAGAAGAAGGCAAGCAGACCGGGGAAGATGAGCCTTGGCAAGACATCGTGCAGGGCTTGTTTCCCTTAAAGATCGACAGTTTCGTGGTGGAGCAAGGCCAGATCCATTTTCGCAACTTCAATAGCGACCCGCCAGTGGATATTTACCTGTCGGAGGTCTATGCCCGCCTGACCAACTTCACTAATAGCCTGGAGGTCTCAGATACCCTAGTGGCCACCCTGGAAGGCACCGCTGTTCCCATGGAGCAGGGTGACCTGGATATCCGTTTGCGTTTCGATCCCTATACCGAGCAGCCCCAGTTTGACAAAAAAGAGCCGCCGGGATGGCGGCGGGCAGGAGTAAGCAAGGAGTGTTCCACAGCCTGGAAGCCATTCCTGGGGCCTGCTACAGGGGCTGGCGGCGGGTAGGTCTGGAGAAAGCGTGTAATTTGCTGACAGTCAGTAGCGGCGAAAATAGCCGATATTTACTCAGCCAATCAGCTCTTTACCCACGCAACTAGCGTGATGAGCAGGTGTGAGCTGGGCCATGCTCCGGTGAAAGACGGTGTAAATTTTTTCAACAGGACAGAGTTCTGCACGACAGTGATCGGGTTTCATTGAGCGGGCCGGGATGGAACACTATGTTTAAACCAATGGTTTTCATGCCCGGTTGACTCTTGATCTTCTGAGCCCTTCGGGCCAGGGGGGATCAATAGGCAGTTCCCGGAGCGGCTGAGCCGGTCATGGAGTGCTGCATGACGCCTCGGTCAGGGCGCAAGGGATGTCATCATGCTTGAGAATGCCGATGCGATTTTGCTGGCGCGAATCCAATTCGCCTTTACGATTGCCTTCCACATCCTGTTCCCCGCCTTTACCATCGGATTGGCCAGCTACCTTGCAGTTCTGGAAGGGCTCTATATCAAGACCCGCAACCTGATCTATCTGAACATCTATAACTACTGGCTCAAGATCTTCGCGGTGGCCTTTGGGATGGGGGTGGTATCGGGGGTCGTAATGACATACCAGTTTGGCTCCAATTGGAGTGTCTTCTCGGACCGGACCGCACCCATTATCGGACCGCTGTTGGGCTACGAGGTGTTGACGGCATTTTTCCTGGAAGCCGGTTTCCTGGGCATTATGCTGTTCGGCCTGAAGCGGGTGGGCCTCAAGCTACATTTTACCGCCACACTGATGGTGGCCATCGGCACCCTTTTCTCAGCCTTCTGGATTCTGTCCGCCAATAGCTGGATGCAGACCCCGGTGGGGTACTCTATCAATGATGTGGGCCAGTTTGTGCCCGATGACTGGCTCCAGGTCATTTTCAATCCTTCGTTCCCTTATCGTCTGGTGCACATGGTGATCGCCGCCTATCTGACCACGGCGTTCGTGGTGGGCGGTGTCGCCGCCTATCACCTGTTGCGGGACAACACCAACGAGCGGGCGCGCCTGATGCTGTCCATGGCCATGTGGATGGCGGCTATTGTCGCGCCTATTCAGCTGCTTGCCGGGGACCTGCACGGCCTGAATACCTTTGAGCATCAGCCCATCAAGGTGGCGGCTATGGAGGGGCACTTTGAAACCCAGAAAGGTGCACCTCTGGTATTGATTGGATTTCCGAACGAAGAGGCGGGGCGAACCGATGTCTGGCTGGAAATCCCCAAGCTGGGCAGCCTCATTCTGGCCCATGAGCTGCTGGGCGAGATCAAGGGGTTAAATGCCTGGTCCCGGGAGGAGTGGCCGCCGGTTTCCATCGTATTCTGGAGTTTTCGGGTCATGGTGGGAATCGGCATGTTGATGATCCTGGTGGGGGGGATCAGCCTTTGGTTACGGTTTCGAAAGCGACTCTATGAGAGCCGGGCGTTCCACCGTTTAGCCCTCTACGTGAGCCCCGCCGGGTTTGTGGCCATCATCGCAGGTTGGATCGTCACTGAAGTGGGGCGCCAGCCCTACACGGTCTATGGGCTGCTGCGCACCAATGAGTCGGCCTCGCCCATTGCGTTCGAGGGGGTCGCCACCTCCCTGGCGGCGTTTGTGATTGTCTATATCTTCGTTTTTGGTGCTGGCATCTTTTATATCCTGAGGAAGATGCGCAGAGGGCCTGAGGCGGTGGAGAGCGAGCCTCCCAGTGGCCATCCCATCCAGGCTGCCGGGATTACCCCCGCACCTTCCGTCGCTCCGGACCGGGTTATCAAGGGAGGCTAGGCGATCATGGATTTGGCGTTGGTTTGGGCGGGCATTTTGTC
>JAJUGC010000361.1 GCA_029268325.1 Gammaproteobacteria bacterium
CAACAGCTCCTCCCGCCCGGCGCCTTCCGCCGCCGTACGGATGATATAGCCATGGCCCTCCCCTTCGCCCATCTCCGCCAAGAGCTCTTCAATCAAGGTCCGCAGGCGGGTGCGTTCGGCCTCGTCTTCGATCCGCTGGGAAATGCCGATATGCTGGGTACCCGGCATATACACCAGGTAACGGGATGGAACCGACAGGTGGGTCGTCAGACGGGCGCCCTTGGTGCCGATAGGATCCTTGGTGACCTGCGCCACCAGGGATTGGCCTTCGTACAACAAGGTGCTGATATCCGGCACGACTCGGGGCACACCCGGCGGTTGCTCGCCACCCCGGGGCTGCTCTGCGATATAGACATCCGAAACATGGATAAAGGCGGCCCGTTCCAGGCCAATATCAACAAAAGCCGCTTCCATGCCGGGCAAAACCCGTACGACTTTTCCTTTATAGATATTGCCAACGATCCCCCGGCGACGGCTGCGCTCGATATAGACTTCCTGGAGCATACCGTTTTCCACCAGGGCAACACGGGTTTCCACCGGGGTAACATTGATCAGTATTTCTTCACTCATGCACTATCCCCTCTTCCGTCGGCCATAGGAAATAGCCCGACCGACGCAGCATGGCTGCCGTTTCAAACAAAGGCAGCCCCATTACTCCGGAATAGCTTCCTTCAATCCGTTGTACAAAAACAGCCCCAAGCCCCTGGATGGCATAGCCGCCGGCCTTATCGCGCGGTTCTCCGGTACGCCAGTAGGCATGCATTTCCTCGGGCTCGATGGTGCGGAACTGCACTTGGGTAACCACCACATCCACCAGAGGTTCCCGGTCGGCGGTGACCAAAGCCACTCCCGTCAGAACCTGATGGGTGCGCCCGGAAAGGGCCTGCAACATACTGACGGCCTCGTCCTCGCTTGCCGGCTTGCCGAAGATGCGCTCGCCCAACACCACCGAGGTATCGGAGCCGAGCACTAGCCTGGATGGCAAATGGGAGTGCATATCCGAAACCGCTTGGGCCTTGGCCAAGGCCAGGCGCCTGACATAATCGGCAGGCATCTCCCCGGGCCATACAGATTCATCAAGATCCACCGGGCATTGCTGAAAAGCAACCCCTAGCTGGCGCAGCAACTCCGCCCGCCGTGGGGAGGCGGATGCGAGGATAATGACCGGGGATTCTTGGAAGCTCATAACAATCCGAAGTGGAGGGTTCTCAATAACGGTCCAAACGGTTCATGACCAGGTACAGTATGGGCCAAATCAGGGCCGACGAGATGGCCGGGAACAGGAAAGTCATATCCGCTGGCCGGTAGCCGGTCAGGCTCTTGACCCAGTGTACCAGCATCACATTGATGCCGATGACCATAAAGACCGTTAGCGACTGCTGCAGAAGTGGAAACATCTTGATCCGCTGGTGCATGGTCAGCAACAGGTAAGCGACCACTGCCAGCGACAGGGCATTGAGTCCAAACAAGGTTCCTTCCAATACGTCCAGCAACAGACCTACCGTCCAGGCCAGCCCCAACCCGACTTTTTCCGGCGCCTGCAGCACCCAATAGAACAGGATCAGCGCGGCCCACTCCGGGCGCCAAAGCATCAGGCTTTCCGGCAGGGTGATCACGCTGAGCAGGAAGGCCACAAGAAAACTAAGAATAAGTAATGGAATATTCATGACTGCCAATGACTTCAGCGTTCGGCCGCGGACGGCTGCCTATGTTCCTCGCGACCCTGCCCGTTCTCTTCCCGGCTGCGTCCACTTCCGGTAGACAGCATCGGCAGCGGCTCACGCTTGAATACCAGCAACACATGGCGAATGCGATCCAGTTCGGCCGCTGGTTTCACACGAATACGCAAAAACGGCTGACCCGGCTCCTGCTCCATGGAGGTGACGGTGCCCACGGGATATCCCACCGGGAAGCGCCCACCCAGACCAGAGGTTACCAGCAGGTCGCCCACTTTAATATCGGCCGTTTCCGCCACATTGACCAACTCCAGCTCGCCATGGCTCCCCACCCCAAAGACAATGGCCCTCATCCCATTGCGGTTGACCTGCACCGGCACCGCATGGCTGCTATCGGAAATCAGCAGCACCCGGGAACTGTGGCGACTCACATCGACGACCTGACCCACCAGGCCCTGGGCGCCCAGCACGGGCTGGCCCACATAGGTACCGGCCTCGTATCCTTTATTGATGATTACCTCATGCACATAAGGGTCGGGATTGACGCTGATAATCTCGCTGACGACCACGGATTCGTCCACCACGGCGGAGGCATTGAGCAAATCCCGCAAGCGGCTGACTTCCGCGCCCAGTGCCACCATTTTCTGGACCTGGGCCTCCAGCACGATCATCCGGGCCCGCAACTCTTCATTTTCTTCCCGTAATCGGGCATGGCTGACGAAGGTATTGCCGACCCAGCGGGAAACCACATAGGGCAAGTCTACCCCATGGTAAATAGGAGTCATGAGGGAACTCAGCGTACGCCGTGCCGGATCCAGATAGGAGAAGCGATAGTCGACCAGAATCAACGCCAGCGACAGCACGGCCACAACCAGCATTTGCAGCCCGAGATACGGCCCTTTTACAAAGATGTTCTTAATGGTCTCTCTCCTGACGCAAAACCCGCTTCACTTCACTGCCCGGCCTCATTCGGGGCATATGCCGCGCAAAGCAGGTGCTGAGCCAACCAGCTCCTGTCATCAA
>JAJUGC010000362.1 GCA_029268325.1 Gammaproteobacteria bacterium
AAGACCAAATCCAAGCCAGCAGCTGCGTCAGCATTAAAGTTGTCCTTCATCTGCTCGAAGATCTTTGCTACAGACATAGTAGTATCCTTTGCTGTTACGTAAGGTTTCGTTTTTTTAGGAATTATCGTTAGACGATGATTCAGTCACTGCACAGTCGCAACATCTCTAGATCAGTTAAGCGGTCGCTTCCTGATACAGGGTTCCGAGGCTTGAATTTAGGAACTTTGATCCCATCTGTCAACAAGAAAACGAACGCTTGTTTGAATTCGGTGGATGTTCTGATCGAAGAGCGCGATATATGGATCAAACTGGCATACAATGGTCAGTTGTCAGGTGAGCGGCAACTCGCTTTGTGTGAGCGTGGTTGACCTTGGAAGAGTTATGGGCCTGTCTAACTTTGCGCTGTCTCTTTGGGCCATCATCCGGCCTGGCCGCCAACTTGCCGATTGCAGGGGCACAGGGGAGCGTAGGCAGACACCTGTGACGGTTTGGTCACTGCCTCGGCTGTGGCCTGAGCAATGTCTTGGGATAATGTTGTAATACTTGTAGAGCTGAAAGGGAGCACGACGTTGGAATTTCTCGCGCAATATGGGCTTTTTCTGGCCAAGGCCGTCACGATTGTCGTGGCCATTCTGGTAGTGCTGGGTGGAGCTGTAGCCCTGGGAAGCCGCCAAAAGCGCCAGCCCGGCCAAGGGCATTTGGAAGTCACCAAGCTCAACGATAAGCTCGATCAAATGAAACAGAAGCTGGAGGCGTCCATTCTGCCCAAGGAGGCTCTCAAGAAGCGCCTCAAGCAGGAAAAGAAAGAGAAGGCCAAGCAGGAGAAGCAAAAGGCGGAGCAGCCTGAACTGCTGGAAAAGGACGAGCGCAAGCGCTTTTATGTACTCGAGTTCGAAGGGGATCTCCGGGCTTCCAAGGTGAGCACCTTGCGGGAGGCCATTACTTCCGTCCTAGCGATTGCGCGGCCTAATGACGAAGTGGTTGTGAAGTTGGAGAGCCCCGGCGGTATGGTCCATGCCTACGGACTGGCGGCCTCCCAGTTACAGCGTATCAGGGATCGTGGCATTCCGTTGACGGTCTGTGTGGACAAGGTGGCGGCCAGTGGCGGCTATATGATGGCCTGTATTGCGGATCGCATCCTGGCGGCACCCTTTGCGGTGATCGGCTCGATTGGTGTGGTGGCCCAGATCCCGAATTTCCACCGCCTCCTGAAGAAGCACGATATTGACTACGAGGTCATGACCGCGGGTGAGTACAAGCGCACCATGACCATCTTTGGTGAAAATACAGAAAAAGGACGGGAAAAGTTTTTGCAGGATTTGGAGGATACCCATGTCCTGTTTAAAGAGTTTGTGGCTGAGCACCGGCCCCAAGTGGATATTGACGAAGTATCCAAGGGTGAAGTCTGGTACGGCCGTCGCGCACTGGATCAGAAGCTTGTGGATGGGGTAATGACCAGTGACGAGTATCTGTTCCAGGCCTGCGAGCAGGCCGATGTGTATCTTGTAAGCTATGTTGAACGTAAGTCCCTGCAGCAGCGTTTTGCCATGGCTGCGGAAGGGGCGTCAGAACGCCTGCTCATGCGTTTGTGGGAAGGACTCCAGGACAGCCGTCTGTTCAAGCATTCAAGGTAAGATTCTGCAGAAGGTGGTGAGATATGCAACGATTCAGAGCTCTCCGCGTGATCGAAAAAAGCCCCGGCTTTTTCGATCAGGAAATAGTTGAGCAGAATATTTCGGATTTGCCGGAACATGACGTTTTGGTTCGGGTTCACTATTCCTCCCTCAATTACAAAGATGCTCTGTCGGCAAACGGCAATCGTGGTGTGAGTCGTCAGTATCCCCATACGCCGGGGATCGATGCCCTGGGTGTTGTGGAAGAGTCGAAAAATCCCAAGTTTAAAGCGGGTGACAAGGTCATTGTGATTGGCTTTGACCTAGGCATGAATACACCGGGAGGCTTTGGCGAATATATTCGGGTGCCGGCCGAGTGGTGTGTTCCGGTTCCCGAGGGTAAGCCGGACTCCTACTGGATGGCACTGGGTACAGCAGGCCTGACTGCCGCCCTTTGTGTGGACCGCCTGAGTCGCTTTGTGGCGCCATCCCAGGATGAGGTGCTCGTCACGGGCGCAACGGGAGGCGTGGGCATGGTGAGCATTGCCCTGTTGGCGAAGCTGGGATATCGGGTCGTTGCCTGTACGGGCAAGGTCGACCATGCGGATATGCTGACCAAGCTGGGGGCAATTCGGATTCTGGATCGCGAAGGTATCGACTTTTCATCGCGCCCCCTGGATAAGCCCCTTTGGGCTGGAGCCATTGATACAGCTGGCGGCGACTTGTTAGCCCAAATTATTCGTTCCCTGCGTTACGGCGGCGCGGTCGCTGCCTGTGGAATGGTTGGGGGTGACCGTTTCGAGACATCAGTCTTTCCCTTTATTTTGCGGGGCGTCAGCTTGTTGGGAGTGGATTCCGTCGAGCTGCCACTGGAGGAAAAGGCCGAGATGTGGCGCCGATTGGGTAATGAGTGGTCGGTGGAGAATATCCAGGACTACTGCAAGGAAATTACCTTGGAAGAACTCCCATCCGCTATCGAGCGCATCTATCGCGGCAAAATGGTGGGGCGGGTGATTGTCCGTCACCGATTCTGAGTCGGGTTCTTGCTGGCTGCGGTGCAGCCCCTTTGGG
>JAJUGC010000363.1 GCA_029268325.1 Gammaproteobacteria bacterium
CAGCCCCCTGGTCCTGGCAATCATCTACGACAGGAGCGTAGTTTGTATGAAAGCAATCCATGCGCGTAAGTTGATCAAGCCGATCGAGCAGTCCTACTCCGAAATGTTTTCCGGCCGGGTCTATAAGGTCGGCAAAGGTGCAGTTTCCGTCCGTAACCATAGCGCCCACGCTCGACACACAGTCATTGGCGTTCACGGTTTTCTGGAAAATCACTGTTATTTCACCCAGACCTACAATGCCCCGGATATCGAACTGATCCTCCTGACCTGTAGCAACTACCATATTCCCGTCAGCGGCCCCACCGCAGAAACACCCGCTTGGGAAGTTCCCATTAAATATCTCGAAGGCACTATTGAATACGATGCCTGCATTCTGATCCAGGCCCTGCAGAACCTGCCCAGCACCAACCGCATTCGGGTGCATGGCCATTCCCGCGGCGGCGCGGTGATCATTGAGGCAATCCGCCAGCGCCCGGAACTCTTTGAGCAGGTGGACGTGGTGTTGGAGGCCCCTGTCCTGCCCCAAGGGCAGCTCCACCCCCTGGTCAACGCCCTGCTGGAGCCGGTCAGCCACGGCATGTGGCCCTGGGTGATCCGGCTGGTCAATAGTGCTCCGGCGTCGTCCTATAACCAGACCTTTTTCGGTCGGATGAATGCCCGCAAGCGGCAGCTGCTGGACAAGCTGTTCCACGCCACCCGGGATCATCTCACCATTGTCCGCAATATCGAGAACATCATCGGCTGGATGGAACGGACTTCCTTCGAGGTCTATGAGAACATGCGCTACGGAACGATCCTCATTCCCAAGGTCGACCGGATCCTGGACCGCCAGGCCATGCTGCGCAGCGCGGAACACACCTCCAATGCGATCCGCATCGTAGAAACCGACGCGACCAGCCATTTCATCACCCTGGACAGCGTAGAATGGGTACCGTCCCTGGATTCAATTCCCACCCCCGCTGTCTCAGCCGCATCCTGAATGCATGCAAGGGGCCTGTACAGGTATCTACCGAGTACAGGTTCCCCACCGATCTGGTACACTGCCTCGCCTTTCGGCCCAGCCACAGGCCATCAACCCTGCTTGACGAAAAACGTCCCAACCAGTATATCTGGCGGCGTCAGGCCCAGAAGCTGACAAATCATTAAAATATCCATGCCCAGCAACACTCACCATCTATTGCTGTTTGCCCGTAGCCAGACAAGGAAGAATCATGTCCAAGGATAAACTGCTCAAGGCTCGTGTGCGCAGCGAAAACGCCAAGCGCCTGCAACAGCTGCTACTCGACTACCACAACCATCGGGAAGGGCTACACCTGCATCCCCTGAAGGAGCATCTCGAGCTACTGGGAGACTGGCAGGCGGAGCGTCTCAAGCACACCCATGCCGATCTTTACCATGACCCTCGCTATCACGAGGCGCTGGACTATCTACTGAAGGATCTTTACGCGCCGAAGGAGTTTTCCCGACGGGACTCCGACGTGGAGCGGGTCTTCCCCGTGATGGTCAAGCTGCTGCCGGACCAGGCACTCCATACGGTCGCCGGCCTGGTGGAACTTAACCTACTGAGCCAGCAACTGGACCTGCAGCTGGCCCAAGTCCTGTTCCGGGACCTGGGGGTTCGGGAAATCACTGAAGAAAACTACGCCAAGGCCTATCGGCTGTGTAACAACCGCGCCCAGCGCCTGCACCAGATCCAGCTGTTTACGAACATCGGCAGTGACCTGGAGCGTTACGTTGGCAGCCGCCTGCTGGCGATGACCCTTAAGATGACCGAGAGGCCCGCCAACATGGCTGGCCTGGGAGAACTCCATAGCTTCCTGTCCCGTGGCTTCCATTCATTCCGGGCCATGGGCGGTGTGGAGGAGCTACTGGAGCGCATCACCCGGCGGGAACTCCAGATCCTGGAGCGTATCCTGAGTGGAGACAGCCGCCCCTTTGGCCTGCCCCAGCCCGTGCAGGTTCCCGAGCCGGAGCAAATCCCAGAACCTCAGGTGGCGGTCGTCTAATAAAGATCATCACAAGGGCTTTGGCACCAACCCCGGGGCGGCTCCTTCCTCCGCCCCTAGGCCTGACGCCCCTGCTCCAGCAGGTGATCCAAATGATGATGGATTTCCCGCTCGATACGATCGCGAAACGCGGACAACAGCAGCCCCAACTTCAACTCGATCTGGATGGTCTGAGGCCCTACATGCAACTCACCACTGGCCCCACGACGATTGAAATACAGCACCTCATCTTTCCACTGGTACTGGACATCGAAGTCCCGGGACAGGCTTTGCGCTAACTCATCGGCGGCCTGAAGTGCATGTTGATGATCCAGTTGGTGATGGCGGGTAACTTTAATTGTCGACATAAATTCTCTGATTCCGCAGGATTCGTCTTTCAGTAAAGATTAGTGTCGCCCGGCATGGAGTAAAAAGCAGGGGGTTCAATCGGCGGCGCATCATACCACATGGTTTGCTGATTTAGCCTGTTGATTTGACGCCAGCTCACCTCTCTTACCCCAAGTGGAAAGACAATTCGTCCGGAGGGCGTTAAAATACAGCCCCAATTCTTCCCATGACGCAGCAGCAGGCGCCATGGCCACCCAGATACAGCGGCAGGGATCACTATGGACAAGAACCAGAACATGACCCACTTTGGCTATCGCCAGGTGCCCACGGAGCAAA
>JAJUGC010000364.1 GCA_029268325.1 Gammaproteobacteria bacterium
CCGCCCCCTCGGTGGTGACCGGCGCATCTCCGTACAAGGGGCCCGTGGGTACTGCGGTTGTGACGTTCCAGTCCCGGTGAGGAATCTCCTCGGGCAAGTCCCCTTCGAGCAATTGATGCCAGACTCCCTGCCCTACCCGCTGACTGAGCACCTGGTTGAACAACCAGGAACGGGCGGCTGACAGATAGATGCTACGCTTGTGACGGTCCCGCTGGCGCAATTCCCCCCGAAACAGGTTTTCGGCGCGGTCCAGATTGGCCCCGCGGATGCCAAAGCGCTGCTCTCCGAAATAGTTGGGAAAGCCTTGATCCCGCAAGGCGATCAATACAGGCTCGAGCCGCCCGAAATCCCCCTCGAGATCGCGCAGGCGAATCTCGAATCGATTGCCCAGATGCTGGCCCCGGCGCAGTTTCTGGCGATGGCGGGCGACGCGCAACAGGCGCAGGTCTGCCGCCTCCAGCTCACGCCAGTCCGGCTCGGGCCGATTGGCCAGATAGACACTGAACCACTGGCAGGCCACGGCGCGCTTGTCTTTCATGCCGCTATAGCCCACATCCATCTGGCGTACATCCGCCAACCGGGCAATCCGCCGTGCCACCTCTTCCGTATTGAGGTTGGTTTTCTCAAGCTCCAGGAAGACATGCTCACCGCTGCCATCCGGCTCAAAGCCGAGCACTTCTGCGACCCGAAAGTCTTCCACCTGATCCCGGAACCGGGCCCGGCAACCCGTTTCGGGCCAGGCGCACGCGGTTTCCAAATTTCGGCTCATTGTCAGGCTCCGGCTTGGGTGAGCAAACAGACCGTCTGGCAGGCAATCCCCTCACCCCGTCCGGTAAAGCCCAGCTTTTCAGTGGTGCTGGCCTTGACGTTGACCTGTTCCAGCCCGACTTGTAAGTCTTCCGCCAGGTTTTGACGCATCTGGGCAATATGGGGAGCCATTTTAGGGGCCTGGGCAATGATCGTAGCGTCCAGGTTCACCAGCCTGTAGCCCTTTTGGTGTACCAGCGACACCACATGCCGTAACAGCACCCGGCTATCAGCACCTTTGAAGGTGGGATCGGTATCGGGAAAGTGGTGGCCGATATCCCCTAACGCCGCCGCCCCCAAGATTGCATCGGCGACCGCATGCAACAGCACATCCCCATCGGAATGGGCCGCCAGGGATTGGCTGAAAGGTATACGTACACCGCCAATGATGACGCCATCTCCTGGCTGGAATGCATGGACATCGAACCCTTGGCCGATACGAAAAGGCAACGTCATTGACTGAGTCTCCCTCAATTGAACTAAACCGACCGCTGGCGCAGATACAGCTCCGCCATGGCCAGGTCGGACGGTACGGTAATTTTGATATTGTCGCCCCGGCCTTGCACCATGCGCGGACGATAGCCCGCCAGCTCGACCGCAGAGGCTTCATCGGTGACCAGGGCCTGCCGGGCCAGCGCCTCCCGCAGCGCTTTGTATAACACCCCGAACCTGAACATTTGCGGCGTATAGGCTCGCCACACCTGACGCCGGTCGATGGTTTTCTCCACCACGCCCCGGGCATCGGTGCGCTTCAGGGTGTCCGCCACCGGCACACCGAGCAAACCGCCGACCTCGTCCTCTTCAAGTTCTGTAAACAGGCGGTCCAGGTCCTCAAGCCAAAGGCAGGGGCGCGCCACATCATGCACCAGCACCCAGTCCCGGGAGCTGGCTTGGGGGGCGATCTCATGCAGGGCATTAAGGACGGAGTGGCAGCGTTCCTGGCCTCCCTGGACCCGATGAATGCGGGGATCCTGGGCCAATGCCAGCTGCGTCCAGTAGGAGTCGGCCGCATCCAGGGGCAAGTAAATAGAGTTAATCAACGGATGGGACAACAGCAGGTTCAAGGTATGTTCAATCACCGGCTGCCCCAGTAGGGTCAGGTATTGCTTGGGAATGGCGCTCCCCATACGGGAGCCAACTCCGGCGGCGGGCACGACGGCCCAAACGGCAGGCTTTGGCAGCGGAGCCTCGGATGTTGTCATAGAGATAGTCTGATCACAGCTGTCGGGTACAGGGTTGAAACTATACCCGGCATTTTGGAAGGGTTTGGCGGGCTATTCAACCGGCTCGGGCTATTGAGGCCCATCCGGTCACTCAACCATCATATAGAAGGTTTCCCGCTGGTGGATCATGCCCAGTTGGCTACGGGCCCGTTCTTCAATGGCGCCCTGGGCTGTCTTGAGATCCAACACTTCCGCTTCCAGCTGGAGATTACGCTCGCGCAGCTGGGCGTTGTGGTTTTGCTGTTGTTCGATCTGATCCCGCAAGACCAGCACTTGGGCAAAGCTCCCCTCACCAGCCCACAAGCGAACTTGTAAGGCTAGAATGAGAAAGACCATGAACGCCCAGAGCCATTTCATTGAACGGAATCTTCCACCTTTGCGCCAGGCGCCGGGGCCTCACGCCCCAACGCCCGGCCTTTTGCTTGGCCTTATTTTCCACCCTGGCCTTTGATTTCGACCAGTCCCTTGTAGGGCGCCTTGCCTTCCAGCTGCTCCTCGATACGCAGCAGTTGGTTGTACTTGGCGACCCGATCAGAGCGGCACAGAGAACCCGTCTTGATCTGTCCGGCAGCAGTACCCACGGCCAGATCGGCAATCGTCGCGTCCTCGGTTTCG
>JAJUGC010000365.1 GCA_029268325.1 Gammaproteobacteria bacterium
CAGTGCACTCTTGGGTTTAGTCATCGAAGAATTAACTGAGGCCAAGGGAGTATAAGAAACTATTGCTAAGAGTAAATCACAATCTACCACTGCATAAACCAAAAGCAGCCGTCTACTAGGGTCTTCTGCAGCACGCTTGGCAGCTTGGGCCAGTGTGGCAGATGTATTCATCTACAGCTGGGAAGGTTGGCAGGAAGCCCGACAGTCGAATTATGAAGCCGCCGGCGCCAAGGCCCTGTCAGGAGGCGGCTCGGCCGTTATAGCAACAGGCAGCTTTATGCTCGCTGCAGCCTATTCCAAGGCAGCGGCAGGCACGCTTTCGGGAGCCGCCCTTACTGCGGCGCTCAGTGTTGCCGCCTCCGTGACTCTTGTTGGCCTCAGCATTTTTATGGGAGGCATTTTCTGGCACAGTCTCACGCCCCAGGAACCGATTGAACACTGGCTCCGCAATAACCGCTTTGGACAAAAGCCCAAATATTCAGGATTTCATGAAGAACTGGATGCACTTTATCAGATCTACTATGGCCCCCATATCAGCTTCCAGGAACTGGACGAAACAAATTATCGAACCGGCACACGTACACGTCGTATTGAGCTACGTGTCGAACTACCGGTCAGCAACAGCCAGTCGGTCCTGCATGGTCAATTGGCCTTGGTGAAAGGCAACTGGTTCTTTTCCGCAGAGGAACGAGAGGAGCTATCATTCACCCCTACCAGTTGGGTTCGTGATCCCAGGATCCGAGATCGAGTCGTACTAACGCGCAGTTTTCACTTAAGCTCCGACTCAGCGACAATTCGCCGCCTGGAAGGTAGACTCTGCTATCAGGTAGGACCTGGCCTGATCGTGCCCCAACAAGAAGTTAATCTATCTTTGAAGGCATAACAGAACGGATTCGGAAAGCTCAGCATGTTCAATAAACTCAGCCAAAAACACCAGCAGAAATTCTTCCGTACTGAGCAGCTGTCCCCCCCCCTCAAGCGGTTTCGGGTCTATCCTCAGACGCTCGACGAAGTGGACCAGGAGAACGAGATCTTTCTAGATTTTAAGACCGCGCAGGAAGAGCAGTACGGAGGCTGGTTCTCTACAGGAATGTTTGGCGTAATAATGGCGACAATTATTGGTTTGAGCATCATCATTTTCAACCAACATGCCCATCTGATAGATAAGTTGCTTGGAGCTGCAGGGCTTGTGACTTTCGCTTTTCTAGTCATGGGAGTACCAGGAATCATAGAGATCCTCAAACCCCTCCCCGCCCCCTGGCGTTTCAACCGGCGTACCCGGGAGGTCTACGCCCTGGATGAATCTGGACAGCTTTATCACGCCCCCTGGGACAATATCCAGGCCTATCTCAGTACTGGCACCGTCTTTATTCCCAAAGGTGGTCCCATGAGCGCCGCCGTGTTGGAAGTTCAACTACATCGCTTTGGCGATCCTCATTACAAGCTAAACATCTCCCTCGGCCTGACCTTGGGCGGGCAACGCTATGACAAACTGCGCCTCTGGGAATATCTCTGTACCTATATGGACCAGGGCCCCGGCTTTGAAACCCTGGAAATGGCCATTGCCGCAGGGAAACCCATCTTCGAACCCGACTCCGGACTGTACAACGTCCTGTCCCCGGAGGAACGACAAAAGGCCCGCGAGGAATTCAATCGTTCCTTCATTGTGCGTCTATTCGCCTTGTGGGAAAAATACAGCCTGATCCTGAATCTGCAGCGCTGGGCCTACCGCCGTGCCCTGCGCCGCCCCCGCAAGCACGCCTGGCCTGAAGTGGTGCTGGAACGCTGCCGGCCCGATGGGCCCACCACTCGGCTGGTGGATATTGAGCTGCTGCCGGTAGTCCAGACGCCTGCGGCTTGTTCCGAGGCGCCCTCACTGGCTCCCCAGCCAGAACAGCCCGCGCCAAAGCCTGCCCCCGAATCTACCGAGGCCCGTATCGCAGCCCACCGGGAACGCATCCGGGCCGCGCGGGCGGCGAAAATTCAATCCCGAAAAAGCTTTAAGACAGCCCCTGCTGATGGAGAATGCTAACTTAAGGGGCTTTATGAAAGCGGAGATCTAACAGCAGCAACCAAGCGAGATAAAGAGAGGTAATCTGTCGTTGTTGCTAATAGCAATAATCCACAAACTGGTCCATCAGGTTATAGCGGCTGAGGGTGTTGATGTAATGGACCTGGTTCCGAATTTCCAGGATCTTACGCTCATACGTCTTATCATCCATATCCCGCCAATAACGGGGAGGACGTCCTGTGCGACGGTCATGCTCGGCGGTGGTCGGATCCAGATGGCGATACTCTTCCCACAATGGGACATCCGGCAACGGGTGGCTGATATCCATAAAGTTCTGCCACATATCCCACAACGCCAGGCAATCTTGCCGGTTGCTCACGCCCCCCAACAGATCAATATCCACCTGGATGGGTCGGTAGCGATGCACAAAGTACAAATGGTGATAGGGCAGCCCCTGCGGCGTCGCCATGACTCCGACGTAGGCATCAAACTCATAGAAAGGCGCACTCTCCTCACCGACCAAAGTCGCTTTGCCAAAGGGAAAACGACGCTTGTATTTGAACAAGGTCACCATACCCGTCCGGCGATTTAGCTCCCATTTGGG
>JAJUGC010000366.1 GCA_029268325.1 Gammaproteobacteria bacterium
CAAAAGACGACTACCAGGAGGTGGTCATTCTTGCCAAGACCGGACAGCTTTAAAACCGGTACGATTTTGCGTCTGTGAGCCTGCTTATTTCGCGATTGTTTCTGTCATTATTGACGACACACTACATTTAATGCTGGGTAGGTTTACCAAACAAACGATGGATTACGTCCTGACCGAAGCGGTATTGCTGACGGCAGAACTGGCAATCTACCTCAATTGCGCCCTGTTCTTCCAGTAGGTTTTCAAGCTCCGCCTGGCCCAGGGTCTTCAGCATTTCCAGGGTACGCTCTTCCGAGCAGGTGCACCAGAACTCCACAGGCTCTTCATCGAACAGGCGCAAGTCGTCTTCGTGAAAGAGCCGGTGCAGGAGCTGGGGGTTATCCAGACCAAAGAACTCCTCACTGCTCACCGTCATCAGAAATTGGACGGCCCGCTGCCAGTCATCGGTTTCCGTATGGTGGGACTGGCCGGGCTGGGGGAGCATCTGGAGCAGGATGCCACCGTGACGCTGGCCCTGCTGGAACAGCACCAGGGCGGTCGGCAACTGTTCCGACTGGCGGAAATACTGCTCAATACAGGGAGCGAGCTGATCTTCCGTCAGAGGCACAATGCCTTGGTAGCGGGCCCCCTTGTTGGGGGTAATGGTAATCGCCAGCTGGGCGTTGCCCAACTGCTTCTGGAGTTGCTGGTCGTTGACTTCCCCTTCCCATTGGGCGATGGCCCGGATCGTGCGGCGATGGGTGCTTTCCGCCATCAGCAGGGTGAGGGGGCCGCTGCCTTTGGCCTGGAGCGTGATGCTGCCTTCAATCTTGAGGGTGGCGCCCATCAGGACAACCGCTGCGATGCTTTGGCCGAGCAGTTGCTGTACCGCCTCGGGATAGGGGTGGCGTTGTAGTACTTGCGCAACGCTCTCGTCCAAGCGGACCACCGCACCACGGATGTGGAGGTTGTCGAGCAGGAAGCGTTGCAACTGGTCGTGTGAACTCATAATCGGGGTGTTCTATCCTGTCTAAGGGTGCGTCAATAGGTGGAGAAAGCGGTTCAGGCTTACGAATCCATTTGTTCACGGAAGCGATGGATATCCCGTCGCTGCTTTTTCGTGGGCCGCCGGGGTGGTGGCATGGTTGCCATCACATGCTGTTTACGCTCCCAGGCTTCCTGCTCTCGGCGCCGGAGGCTTTCCTCCGACTCGGTGTAGAGAAGCTGGGCTTCCGGTGCGCCCCGGCGTTGTTCCGAAAGCCCCAGTACGGTCACGGTGCGTTCTGCCCAGCCTTGGCGAATGCTGAGCTCGGCGCCCACTTCGACAACTTTGCCCGGTTTGGTGCGGGCGCCATTGTAGCGAACTTTGCCGCCCTCAATCGCCTCTTTGGCCAGGGCACGGGTTTTAAAGAAGCGTGCCGCCCAGAGCCATTTGTCCAAGCGGACTTTGCCGTCGTTTGTTTGATCTGATGCCATGTACGTCAGTTATCCATCTCTCCGGGTATTATAAAGCCGAACTGGGGCAATTGCTGCCCGTGGTCAGGAAGCCTGGCCCTGGTCGTTGCTGTTGGAAGGAGTGCCCAGCCGGATTTGCTCAAAGCCCAGCAGGCCCGGAAACTCCGACTCGGGGCGGGGCGCCTTGCGGCTGTCGGGCTGGAGGATGGTCAGTAGGTGCTTGATGCCGTAACGGTGGGCTGAATGCAGCACACTGGCGCTGTCGTCGATCAGGAGCGTGCGGCCTTTGTCGTACGGCTCGATCTGCTGCAAGGCTACCCAGAACCCGACATCCTCCTTGGGCAGGCCGAAGTCATGGGAGCTGACCAACCGGTCGAAATACTGGTCGAGCCCGGTAATGGACAATTTCAGGCTGAGACTCTTGCGGTGGGCATTGGTGACCAGAACCAGGCGGTGGTGGCTGTGCTTGAGCTCGGCCAGAAAATCCTGCACATGGGGACGAAACGCGATCAGGTGTTGGACTTCTTCCTTGAGCTGGCGGATATCCAGCCCTAGCTCCCGGGTCCAATAATCCAGGCAATACCAGTTCAGGGTGCCCTGTTCCCGGTCGATCCGGGCCATGAGTTCGGCCTGGGCCAACTCCAGGGGACGTCCGACGTGCTGGGCGTAACGCAGGGGTAAGTGCTCGAGCCAGAAATAGTTGTCGAAATAAAGGTCGAGCAGGGTGCCGTCCATATCCAGCAGGACAGTGTCGATAGTACTCCAGTCGATCATGGTGCGCAGAGCCTGTGTAAAAGCTTATGATAACGAGGCTGCTACAAGGGTCGCAACCAGGGGAATAGGAATGGCTTCATCCGATACCGGTGAGTTTTTGGCATGGCTTGAGGGATCTGTACCAAGGCCGGAGGGCATGGTGCGGGCACTGGAAGCGGTTGTGCGCGAGGCGGGCGCGGCCATTTTACAGGTGTATGAAACCCAGGGTTCCATTGCGGTGGAAACCAAGGCGGATGACTCGCCCCTGACCCAGGCGGACCGGGCCTCCCACCAGACTATCCTGAAGCGGCTTGCGGAGCTGACTCCTGAGATTCCCGTGCTTTCCGAGGAATCTGCCTTGCCCCCTTTTGACGAGCGGCAGCGCTGGGAGCGCTATTGGCTGGTGGATCCCCTGGA
>JAJUGC010000367.1 GCA_029268325.1 Gammaproteobacteria bacterium
AAAGGTCGTCGGCCATGGGGGTACGCGGCCAGAGATAGAAGCCCGCATCGGGTGCTGAAACCTCCAGTACCGGTTTCAGGATCGGCAGGACGGCTTCGAACTTGGCCCGGTACAGGTTGCGATTTTCCATCACATGGGTTTCATCCTCCCAGGCGGCGATGCTGGCGATCTGAACCTGGATGGGAAGGGCGCAGCCGTGGTAGGTGCGGTATTTGAGAAACTGCCCCAGGATGCGGGCATCGCCTGCCACAAAGCCGGAACGCAGCCCCGGCAGGTTCGAGCGCTTGGACAGGCTGTGGAACACCACGCAGCGGGCATAGTCCTCACGGCCCAGTTCTGCGCAAACCTGAAGCAGGCCTGGCGGTGGATTCTGCTCATCGGGATAGATCTCGGAATAGCATTCGTCCGAGGCAATGACGAAGTCGTAGCGGTCGGCCAGTTCAATCAGCCGGGTCAGGGTTTCCCTGGGGATAACCGCGCCGGTCGGGTTGCCCGGGCTGCAGATGAAGAGGAGCTGGCAGCGTTGCCAAATCTCTTCCGGCACTGCCTCGAAGTCCGGTAGATACCGGTTGCCAGGGTCGCAGGCGAGAAAGTAGGGCTCCGCACCGGCGAGCAGGGCGGCGCCTTCGTAGATCTGATAAAACGGGTTGGGAACCAGCACCAGGGGAGAGCGGTTCCGGTCGATCACCGCCTGGACGAAGGAAAATAGGGCTTCGCGGGTCCCTCCCACGGGCAGGATGTGCTGGTCTGCCGTCAAGGTGCCCGGTGTTAGCTGAAAGCGTCTGGTCGCCCAGGCTGCCATGGCCTGGCGCAGTTGGGGCAGGCCGGCGGTACTGGGATAGGTGCTCAGATGGTGGAGTTCGTTGATCAGGGCTTGGGCAACAAAGTCTGGCGCCGCGTGCTTGGGTTCGCCGATGGATAAGGCTATGTGGGAAAGGTGAGCTGGTGGTGTAATGCCCTGTTTCAGCCGGGCGAGCTTTTCAAAAGGATAAGGTTGTAGCTGTTTGAGGTCTGGGTTCATAGGCAGGTCATCTAGTTAGCTAAGTCTTGTATCTGTACCCACTGCCCCTGCTGAGTCCGGCTATCCCCCTGCCTCTGATGGAAGAGGGCCAGGGGCTCCTGCAGGGTGATGCAGCCTCTCCCTAGGTAGGAGAGGGTTGGGAAGAGGGGGCGGCAACTCCGCCGGGGTCTCTGGCGCAGGGTGGTCTCACCACTGCTCGGTTCTCTACCCGCGCAACTTATTCTGGAGGCAGACTCCAGAAAGCTGCTGAAGGATGCAAGCCGACACTGCATCATAGCTTCGCCCGGGCATCCAATTGTTCGCAGATGGTTTTCTGCAAACGGGCGCAGAGCTCGGCATCGCTGATGGGGCGATTTTGCTGGTCGGTAATCACGAAAACGTCTTCCACCCGTTCCCCCAGGGTGGTGATGCGGGCGGTAACCAGGGAAATTCCCATCTCCAGCAGGATGCGGCCCACATGGGCGAGCAGGCCCGGCCGGTCCGGGGTAATGACTTCCATGACGGTGCGTTGGTTCACGGTGTCGTTGCTGAGGGTGACCTCGGTTGGAAACGCAAAGTGCTTGAGCTGGCGGGGAACCCGGCGCTGGATGAGTTCGGGGTACTTGTTGGGGTCATTCAACTCGGCGATGAGTTTCTTCTTGATGCGGCTGCGGCGCTTGGGATCCTGGTTGTAGCTGTCATGTTCTTCCATGACCACAAAGCTGCTCAGGCTGAAGTTGCTGCTTGCACTGCTGATCCGGGCTTCCACAATGTTCAGGTGCAGTTGTTCCAGGGCTGCGGTGGTGGCGGCGAACAGGTCGGCCCGGTTGCGCATGTAAACCATGATCTGAATGCAGCCTTCCGCAGCACCGCCCTTGGCGTCGTGAATCAGTACCAGGGGTTTTTGGGAGTCTCCGTGGCGGATGATGGCGGCAGTCTGCCAGGCGATTTCGCTGGTGGAATCCTGCAGGAAGTAGTCTTCATCCAGGGTGTTCCAGATTGCGTTGATCTGCTCGTCCAGGAATCCCTGGGCGAGGAGGATGTCCCGGGCCTCGTTTTGGGTGGCGCGAATCCACTTGTTCCGGTCTGGTGGCACGTCGAGCCCACGGCGCAGGGCGCGTTTGGCTTCTATATAGAGTTGGCGTAGCAACGAGGCGCGCCAGCTGTTCCAGAGCTTGGGGTTGGTGGCACTGATGTCGCACACCGTGAGGATATACAGGTAATCCAGGTGCACCTGGGAGGGCAGGGCGCTGGCGAACTCGTGAATCACATCCGGGTCGGCAATGTCCTTGCGCTGGGCGGTTATGGACATGAGCAGATGGTTACGTACCAGCCAGGATACCAGGCTGGTATCCCGTTGGCTGAGGTGGTGGCGCTGGCAGAACAGGACAACATCCTTGGCCCCCAACTCCGAGTGGTCGCCACCCCGGCCTTTGCCGATGTCATGGTACAGCCCGGCAATGTACAGCAGCTCGATTTTGGGCAGCTGATGGATCAGGCGGGAGGCCAGGGGATAGTCATCATAGCTCTCCGGGTTCCACATCCTGACCATATTGCGGATCACTTTGATCGTATGGGCATCCACGGTGTAGATGTGGAACAGG
>JAJUGC010000368.1 GCA_029268325.1 Gammaproteobacteria bacterium
GAAAAGCGTCTTGCAGATCAAGCCGGGAGAATGGATTCCCATCGGCAGTATGATGAATACCATGATCCAACAGGGACAGCAGGTGAACCAGAACTTCCTGATGGCCCTGCGCCTGACTCCGAGTGTGCCCTAGGCACACTCGACCCTGTGCTCCGGTATTTATACCTACGACTGAAAATAACGCTGGCTTTCCCACCGTAACCCGGTATAGTGACCCTAGTTAGATAAATTCAGTGATAGTTAAGCTAAATCCACAAGACGTTCCTCGAATTTGTAGTCCGTAGTGCCTCGTCCTGTTTTTGATTAAGTCCTATCTGTATTTTTCTAGTTGTGCCCAACAGGGCTTTGTCATCTTTTGCTAAACAGGATTCGATATGTCTAATTCTTCTACTGGCACCGTTAAGTTCTTCAACGAAACCAAAGGCTTTGGCTTTATCACCCAAGACTCTGGTCCCGACGTCTTTGTTCACTACAGCGCTATCACCGGCAGCGGCTTCAAAACCCTGGTCGAAGGCCAGCGTGTAGAGTTCACCTACTCCCAAGGCAAAAAAGGCCCGCAAGCCGACAGCGTTTCACCGCTGTAATCATCTTCCTGCAATTGCCGAACGGTTTCCGGATACAGCGACCAACCGTGATGATGTCTCGAGCAGGCATCCACGGCGACTCCCGATCCACTCCAGTCGTCCTTCGGCAAGAGCGAGATGGTTGAAAGGCTGTATTCAACGGCTTTTTGCCCACAAAATAACCGCGACCAGTTCGCGGTTATTTTTTGCCTTCAAAATGACGTCCCTTCCCTTCAAGCCCTCCATTGCAGCCCGGGAAAAGCGCTCCTAGCGTAAACGCCGTACCCCTGAAAACTTGTGGTTCTCGTCGAACTGGATCTCAAAGGTGCCTTGAATTCCTTCATGGGTGAGGAATTGGCGGAGGATCATGGCAGGAAACTGAATGGTGCGGCCATCCCTGCTACGGGCATGCACGGTGCGGGCACTCCCCTGATAGAGGCGCACATATTCATCGGCGGGAATGTAGAGATCCAGGATAATACTCTGCATAAGGCTATTATTCCGGCTCTGGGGCAAGCTGCCAAGTGTAGCCTCGGGAAACGGGGCCAAGCCCCGCTCCCGAGTTACGCCCCGGCTTAGAGGGCGTCGTCAGAGGTACCGCTATGCCGGGTGCTCTGGGCGATATCCAAGAGCTCCCGCAGGGCAACGGAGAACATGGCGAACTCCGGCGACTTGACCGCTTTCAGCTCTGCCAGCATCAGGTTCCAGCGCTGGATCAGATCCTGCTGGCCTTGAGCCCAATGCTCGATACGCTCGGTCGCGCTGGCTTGCGGGTCGGTCTGCTGCAGGATACCCACGGTCAGTGCCCGCTGCTGCCAATCCAGATCTTCCTTGAAGGTGTCCCGAGCCAGGGATTGCCAATGGCTTGCAGGTTTGAGGCAGGCAATCTGCAAGGCAAACCATTGCAGCTCCAGGCGCTCGCCAATGGCAAAAAACAGGTCTGCCACCTCACGCAAGGCCACACCGGTCTGGTGGTGGGCATCCACAATCCCCAGGGCGGAATACAGGTAGGGTGCGGACGCAACAACCTTCGCCAACTCCGCCGGCACACCCTGCTCTTCCAGATAACTATGATGGCGAGTCCAGTGCTCCAGCTGGCTACCCCGTAGCAGGGTCGGCCAATGGCCGCTTATTTCACGGACACCTCCGGCAAACTTGGCGATATTCTCCACCAGATCCAACCGGCTGCGATGGTTGCGCAGCACCCAACGGCATGCCCGCGCCACCATCCTGGTCAGCTCATTCATCATGCGGATCTGAACATCACTCTTGACGCGACAATCCAGGGCCTCAATCGCGCTCCAGTGCTGCTCCAGGTCGAAGATATCCCGTACCACGATATAGGCCCGGGCGATCGCGGCAGTGCTGGCGCCCGTGGACTGGCTCAAGCGGTGCACAAAGGTAATCCCCATGCGGTTGACCATCTCGTTGGCTACCTGCATGGCAACAATCTCCCGACGCAAGCGGTGCCCGCGCAGTTGATCGCCATACTGTTCGATCAACCGGGGCGGGAAGACCGCAGCCAACTCGCGGGCCATATAGTCGTCATCGCCCAGGGCGCTTTCGATCAATTCTTCCTTAACGCCAGCCTTAACGTAGGACAGCAGGACAGCCAGCTCGGGCCGGGTCAGGCCCTGGTTACGGGACTTGCGCTCCAGGATGACGTCGTCCTCCGGAATGAACTCCAACGCCCGATTGAGTCGGCCGGAGGCTTCCAGGTCATTGATCAGGCGCCGGTATTCCTCAACGCGCAGGGCGGACTGGGATTCTGCAATACTCAACGCCTGGGTCTGGCGGTAGTTGTTCTTCAGAACCAAATCCGCGACCTCGTCCGTCATGTCTGCCAACAGCTGGTTACGCTGCTCTTCCGTCAGGCCCCCTTCGGCCACGACTTGGCTGAGCATGATCTTGATGTTCACTTCATGGTCGGAACAATCCACGCCACCGGCATTGTCGATGAAGTCGGTGTTGAGACGGCCGCCATTCAAGGCGTATTCAATCCGTC
>JAJUGC010000369.1 GCA_029268325.1 Gammaproteobacteria bacterium
CTTATACCCGGGATGGTCAATTTCAGCTCAATGCGGATGGCGACATTGTGATGCCGAACGGCTTGCCGTTAGAGCCAGGAATCACCATTCCCGAAAACACCAAATCCATCACTATTGGGACTGACGGCACTGTCTCGGTAGTGCTGGACGGTGAGGCCGAGGCGACGGAGATCGGCAATATCGCGATTGTTGATTTCATTAACCCTGCCGGCCTGGAAGCTATCGGTAACAACCTGTTCCGTCAGACTGCGGCCAGTGGCGATCCTCTGGAAGGGGTGCCCGGACTGGATGGGCTGGGCCGGCTGGAGCAGGGTATGGTGGAAAGCTCTAACGTAGAAGTGGTGGAGGAGCTGGTCAATATGATCACTACCCAGCGTGCCTACGAGATGAACTCCAAGGTCATTTCCACCGCAGACCAGATGCTGCAGTACATCAGTCAGAATCTTTAATAGTCGTGAGTTGTAGGCTTGCCGCCAAGTGGTGGGCAAGTGGCGAAGCAAGGGTGATTGGTATGTTGAATCCGTACCTGAACAATCTGATCAAGTGGAGTTGCCTGGCTGTCGTCCTCGGGCTGCAGGCCTGCGCCACGGTGCATCGGGAAATGCCTAAGCCGGGCGATCCTTTCTGGGCGCCGGTGCCTGCGCCTGCGCTGGCGACGCCGGCCGTTGCGGAAGGCTCCATCTTTGGCGCCTCCCGGGGCAATGGCTTATTCGAAGACCGCCTGGCCCATAAGGTTGGCGATATTTTGACAGTGGTGCTCAATGAGAAAACCCAGTCGAAAAAGTCTGCCGGCACGGAATATTCCAAGTCTTCGAATGTGAACTTCAATGAAGCGAGCATTTTGGGAACCAGTATTTCGGCGGCTAACCTGAGCCTGCTGACCAACCCCAACTTCAGCCGTGACTTCAGCGGCGAGGCGGATGCCGACCAAAGCAACAGCCTGAACGGCAACATCTCCGTGACGGTGGCCGAGGTGCTGCCCAATGGAGTCTTGCGTATCCGCGGCGAGAAGTGGATGACACTGAACCAGGGCGATGAGTTTATTCGCTTGACCGGCCTGGTGCGTCCCCAGGACATCGGGATCGACAATACGGTTCCCTCCACCAAAATTGCCGATGCGCGGATTGCCTACAGTGGAACCGGAGAGTTTGCCAGTGCCAATCGCCAGGGCTGGTTGGCCCGGTTCTTCAATAGTGAGTGGTGGCCGTTATGAGGAGCGGGATGATGCGTTCAAGCCTGTCGCGATTCTTGTTGCTGTTGGTTGCTGCCTTGCTGTCTGCCCAGGCCGTGGCTGATCGCATCAAGGACATGGCCACAGTGGCCGGTGTGCGCTCCAACCAGCTGGTGGGGTATGGCCTGGTAGTCGGGCTGGATGGCACTGGTGACAAGGCACCTTTTACCAACCAGACGTTCCGCAACATGATGGAAAGGTTTGGTATTACCATTCCCCAAGGGGTCGACCCGAAGCTGAAGAACGTGGCGGCGGTGTCGGTACATGCGGAGTTGCCGCCCTTTGCCAAGCCGGGTCAACGTATTGATATTACCGTCTCTTCCCTGGGTAATGCCAAGAGCTTGCGGGGCGGCAGCTTGCTGATGACCATGCTGAAAGGGGCTGATGGAGAAGTTTATGCCGTAGCCCAAGGCAACCTGATTGTGGGCGGCTTTGGCGCACAAGGCTCGGATGGCTCCCGGATTACCGTCAATGTGCCCAGCGTGGGCCGCATTCCCAATGGGGCGACAGTGGAGCGTTCGGTTCCAACCAACTTCCACCAGGGCGACAGCATTACCTTGCTGTTGAACAATCCGGATTTCACCACCGCCAAGCGGATGGTGGAAACTGTCAATAATCTGCTGGGGCCGGACATGGCCGAGGCTTTGGATGCCACTGCAGTGCGGGTACGGGCTCCCCGGGATGCGTCCCAGCGGGTGAGTTTCCTGTCCGTGCTGGAGAACCTGGAGGTGGAGCCTGGTGAAGAGGCGGCCCGGGTGGTGATCAATTCCCGGACCGGCACCATTGTGGTGGGGCAGAACGTCAAGGTACTGCCGGCGGCGGTGACCCATGGCAAGTTGACGGTAACCATTAGCGAGAATCCCCAGGTCAGCCAGCCCGGCCCCTTTACCGGTGGAGAAACGGCGGTTGTGCCCGGCAGTACGGTGGAGATTGCCGAAGATGCCGCCCGGATGTTCCAGTTTGGCCCGGCCACCACGCTCAATGAAATTGTGCGGGCCGTGAACCAGGTCGGTGCCGCGCCCGGCGATGTGATGGCCGTGCTGGAGGCATTGAAACAGGCGGGCGCACTGCGGGCGGAACTGATCGTTATTTAAACTTGGCTCGTATTTTGCTGAGAACAATGAAAGGGAGTCCAAAGCGGCAAAAAGCTGACGGACTCCCGGTGAATGTCGAGGCAGAAGCATGATCAACAAGCATCCCCTTCCTACAAACCAGGCCTATACGGATTTGACCCAGCTGCAAACGCTCAAGGCCAAGTCCCATAAAGATGATCCCCGTGCGCTGGAA
>JAJUGC010000370.1 GCA_029268325.1 Gammaproteobacteria bacterium
AGGCGCATTCCTGCTAAACCGCCCGGCGGTACCGGTGGATTTCGAACTGAGTATGGAATGGCTGTCCACCAAACTGGTAGAAATCGGCGTCCCCCTTTATTTCGGCTCTATCGTCTGTGGAACCCTGCTGGGCATCCTGGCCTATGGGCTGATCCAGTTCTTCTGGAAGCGCAAAGTCCGCCGCGACTGGCGAAAGCGCCAGTTGCAGCGCCTCGCCAGGATTCAAACCCAAACCTTCCAGCAAACTTCTCATTAACCGATATCGGGCATCACACCCTAATCGGTCAAACTCTAACTGGCTTTATCTCCCGCTACTAACCGGCCTCGTCAATCGGCACTAGCTGGCCTTCACTGAGCCGGGTGATCGCATCCATACGCCGTGCAAAGTGAAGGTCATGAGTCACGACAATAAAGGCCGTCTTGAGCCGGGTTTTCAAATCGTGGATCAATACCTGAACAGACTCTGCCGTGTGGGGATCCAGGTTCCCGGTCGGCTCATCCATCAACACGCACTTAGGCTCCGTCACCAAAGCACGGGCAATGGCGACCCGTTGGCGCTCCCCACCCGATAAATGCCCGGGCTTATGTTCCAAGCGATGCCCTAGCCCCACCTGCTCCAGTATTGCTGCGGCGCGACGGCGAATTTCTGAGAGCTTCACGCCACCAATTAACAGCGGCATCCCCACATTCTCCAGGGCGGTGAATTCCGGCAACAGATGGTGGAATTGGTATACAAACCCCAGGTAACGGTTACGCAGTTCCGCTTTACGTCGCTCGTTCAGGCGATGGATCTCAGTCCCATTAATATGAACAGTGCCTGCCGAAGGCTTTTCCAAGCCCCCCAGCAGATTTAGCAAAGTGGACTTTCCGGAGCCGGATGCGCCAACAATGGCAATGGACTCGCCGGCGTTCAACTCAAAATCCACATGGCGGATCACTTCAATGGTCTGCTTGTTTTCTTCAAATATTTTCTGCAGGCCGACACACTTGATGACAGGATTACTCATAGCGCAGGGCCTCCGCAGGTTCGACCTTGGCAGCACGATAGGCCGGATAGATGGTCGCCAGCAGGCTTAATACGAAGGCCACACCGCTAATCACAACCACATCAGACCAAATCAGCTCCGACGGCAAGTCACTGATAAAGTAGACGTCTGGGTTGAGGAAGCGGGTACCCAACAGGGTTTCAAGCCCCGCCACCAACGCACTCACGTTGAGTGCCGCCAGCACCCCGAGAACGGTTCCCAGTACCGTGCCAATCACCCCAATCAAGGCGCCCTGCACGATAAAGATCGACATAATGCCTCGCGGCGTCATCCCCATGGTACGCAAAATGGCGATGTCGGCCTTCTTGTCAGTCACGACCATCACCAGGGTGGAAATAATATTGAAGGCAGCGACTGCAACGATCATGGTTAGCAGCAACCCAATCATGGTCTTTTCCATGCGGATGGCGCTAAACAGGTTTCCGTGGGTTCGGGTCCAGTCAGTGGCGTAATAGTTGCTCCCCAGAGAACCGGCAATCTGCCAGGCAACCTGTTGCGCCTGGAACAGATCAGCAAGCTTCAACCGGACCCCCTCCACCTGATCGCCAAGACGGGCGAGTTTGGCGGCATCTTCCAGGTGGATATAGGTAAGGTTTGCATCCAGCTCCGCGCCCACGCGAAATACGCCGACAACGGTAAAGCGCTTCAGGCGCGGAATTACTCCAGCGGGCGTAATGGAGGCCTCGGGCAAAATCACAGTGACTTTACCGCCGATATCGACTTGCAGATAGTTGGCCAACATTTCACCGATGACAATACCAAACTCGCCGGCTTTCAGATCACCCAAGGTTCCCCGCACCATATGCTCATCTACAATGGAGACCTCAGCTTCCGCCTCCGGCTGGATTCCATTGAGCATGATCCCCTGAACATTGCCACGGGAGGTAACCATGCCCTGAGCGTGAATAAAGGGCGCGGCGGCCACGACCTCCGGAAACTCCATGGCATGCTGCGCCACCCTCTCCCAATTACTGATGCCCCCGTAGCCTTGAATGGTGGCATGGGAAACCATACCGAGAATGCGCTGGCGCAACTCCCGGTCGAAGCCATTCATCACCGACAGCACGGTGATCAACACGGCCACCCCAAGCATCAATCCAATCATTGAGCTCAGCGAAATGAACGAAATAAAGTGATTTTTGCGCTTGGCTGCCGTATATCGGGCGCCAATGAACACGGTGTAAGGTCTGAACATGTAAGGGAACCACAACTCCTGTAAAGGCAGGAACTATAACGAAAGAAGTTGGATTAGACTATCCAATTCCGTCACAACCGAGAGCCAGTCATGGCGAAGGCTGGCTCTTTTCAGAGCCTTATGCACCTATAACCCTGACTAGTGCTAATCTATTAACCTGGACAACAGCCTAGAAATGGAGCGAAACCGGTGACAACGGATTCCAACCGCCGCAATTTCTATCGCATCAAGGATACCGCTGCGGTAGAGATTCGCCTCAGCCAGGGGCCAGCCGAC
>JAJUGC010000371.1 GCA_029268325.1 Gammaproteobacteria bacterium
AGTCGCTATAAGGCACTGCCGATCTCCCAAGTGGAAGCCTAATCCGTCAGACTCTCATCCACTGGGCGTGCAGGGAAGGGAGCCAATGGATGTTTGGGCTGTTAGTCCGTTCGGCGGAAACTCCAGGCTCTCTCCCCTCGGTCTGCGCGGCACAACCAGGCAGGGGAGAGCTGCACTAGAGCTCAGGCGGGTGAGCTGGAAGCAGCCCGCACGGGGAGAAGGCAGGCGACCTCAAAGCAGCGCGTGATAGACCATCGGCTTTTGCCGTTCGATTTTGGCTTCCAGGCTGCGGGCCACCCGTAGCAGGAGATGTTCCTCCCAGGGACGGCCAATCAGCTGCAGGCCGATAGGCAAACCGCCAGGCGTGTAGCCGACCGGCAGGGTCAGGGCGGGACAGCCCGTCATATTGCCGATGGTGACATAGCGCATCAGTTCGTCGAGGACATTGATATTGGCCTCCCCGACGGGCAGTGCCTTCTCATTGATCTCGGGCGCTTCGATGGCTGTAGTTGGCGTGACGATAATATCCACTTGTTCAAAGGCCTGGCGCATCTGCTGGATGGCCCGCGCCCGTACCCGCTGGGCTTTGACATAGTCGCGCCCGGTAAAGGCCTGGGCCAGCCCCAGGTTGAGGCGGGTGTCCCATCCGAAACGGGACTTGTCTCGCCGGTATTCCTCATCCACGGCTGTGAGGATTTCCGTAGCGATTAGCACCGCGTGGGCGACCCGCTGTGCATCCAGTTGGTCGATGGCAACTTCCTGGACGCTTGCTCCCTGTCGTTTCAATGTTTCCAGGGCCAGCTGGCAGGTTTGCACCACCAGGCGGCTGCCATGGTTGAACCAAGGGGTATAGACTCCTAGCCGGATATCGTGGAGCTGGTTGTCCAGGTAGCCATCCAGATGAACCGGCGGCTGCTCCAGGGTCCAGCGATCCTGTGGGTCCGGGCCGGAAATCAGGCTGTAGGCGAGAGCAACATCGTCCACGTTGGTACCCAGAGGGCCGACATGGGCCAGGCTCCAGTAGAAGAGCATGTCGCCATGGGTGCTGACCCGGCTCCAGGTGGGTTTCAGACTGACCAGCCCACACAGAGCCGCCGGAACCCGTACGGAGCCGCCCCCATCCACACCCAGGGCGATCGGGCAGAGCCCAGCCGCTACAGCCGCTGCCGAACCGCTGGAAGAGCCCCCGGAGTGGTAGGCGGGATTGTACGGGTTACGGCATACCCCATGGTGGGGATTGGAGCCAGTCACCCCAAAGCCGATCTCCTGCATATTGGTCTTGCCAATCAGCAGGGCGCCGGCTGCCCGCAAGCGGGCCACCACGGTCGCGTCATGGGCTGCGGAATGATCATGGCCAAAGATGCGGGTGCCAGAGGTCGAGGCATAGGGAACCTGGTCCAGCTCGTCCTTGATGGCGACCGGTACCCCGTCCAAGGGGCCGAGGGCCTTGCCGGCCTTGATGCGCTCTTCAGAGGCCCGCGCCTGCGCCCGAATATCTTGCTCATTCCAACTGATGATGGCCCGCAGAGCCTGCTCGCCACTGTTGGAGGCCTTGATGGCATCAATCACCCGTTCGGCCACCTGGGTTGGTGAGGTCTCGCCACTGCGATAGGCACGGGCAAAATCCTGTACTGAATGAAAATGAAAGCCAGGGGTAGTCTGGGCCGGGAAATCCTCGCGCTGGAACACCGCCAGGGATGCCCGGGCTTTGTCCGGGGCTGGGGCCGGGGCCAGCGGATGCTTGGGGACGTAGCAAGGCGCTTCGTGAATATCCAGTTTCCGCAGGCGGTCCAGGCCTGCCTCCTTGAGAAGGGGGAATTCGAGCAGGCGCCGGGAGTAGCCGTTCTCCAGCAGGCTGACCATGGCTCTTAAGGAGTTTCCTGAAAGTTTTGGAACTTTAAGGGATTTGAGATCGTAAGGCATGTGTGCATCCTTGAGCATACGTCACGTACAACGAATGCAGCCATTGTAGTGCAATTTTAGGCACTTAGGGGATCAGCCGGCGGTATACGTGACTGGCGCCGGGCAGAAACGGGCTCAGGCGCACTTAGGTGTTTCTGACGGCTTTGCTCGGGAAGCGCTTTACGATAAGCTAACTGTGGTTTTATCCAGTTGAACGCGTTCGACACCTTGCCAAACCATCAGATTCCGATGGTTGTGCTAGTCTGATCAGCAACAATATTCTGCTAACCGCCTGAAAGCATCCACCCGATCAGGAGTACCCGGTGAATCAAGCCTATAACGCCGATTCCATTGAAGTCCTCAACGGCCTAGATCCCGTTCGCAAGCGTCCGGGGATGTATACCGACACCACCCGCCCCAACCACCTGGCCCAGGAAGTGATCGACAACAGTGTTGACGAAGCCCTGGCCGGGTACGCACGCCAGGTTGAAGTGGTTCTGAACCAGGACGGCTCCCTGTCGGTAACGGACGATGGCCGCGGCATGCCGGTGGATGTCCACTCGGAAGAAGGCATTCCCGGCGTTGAGCTGATTCTGACCAAGCTGCACGCCG
>JAJUGC010000372.1 GCA_029268325.1 Gammaproteobacteria bacterium
TGAGTGTTTGTGCGCATTCTGATAGCTCAGGCCCTCTCCCCTAGCCCCTCTCCGCAGTTGGGAGAGGGGAATCAGTGATCGCTTCATTAACGCACAAATGCAAACCCGACTCGCAGTTGCAAGTCTTCCTTCTCGTTATAGTGGAGCAGGCTCTCGCCATAACCGTGGAAAAGCTGCATATAGAGGAAGCCGCCGACCCGGCTGAACATCTGGCTGCGCAATGGATAGGAGACGTTGAGCTGGATGCTGGGACGCTCTGCTACTCGGATCCGGGTGGTGAACTCCCAGTTGTGGGCATCCCCATAACGGGCAATCAGTTCCATATACCCCCGATAATCGGCGATATCTGGGTTTTCCTCGCCCTTGAAAATATAGGCATAGAACTTGGGAGCGAGCATCAGTTCCTTTTGGCCGATGGGAATAAACCACGCCGGCTGGAAAAACAGGGTGTCGATACTGCGGGACTCTTCGTCAGGCTGGCCATTGGACTCATGTTCATACCCCATGCGCAAGGCATCGGGGCGCCAGCCTTCATGCCCCAGGATCTCTTGCCAAAAGAAGCTGGGTCGGTAGCTGCTGTCCTCAAACGGCCGGGAGTCTTCGCTAAGATTCCACAGTGTGGTCTGGGTATAGCCGAAATAGAGCCGATCCATCCAGCCATAGCGCTTCACCAGACTGCTTTCCTGATCAAACAGTCGATACTTGAAACTCAACTGGAAGTGCGCGGTGATGTCCTCATCATCGCCACCCACCACGAAATACATGGGCTCGTTCGGGCTCAGTAGTTGGTCATCCTGCTTTGCCGCATATAACCGGAAATGGGCCGACGATCCCGCTGTTGCGTCTTCCTCTTCGGCCAGGACAGGTAACGCCAACAACCCGACGAAAACCCCACAAACCAACTGTTTCCACATAGCGTTAGTGCACCGACTCACTACAGGCGCTTCGCATCGCCAACCTGAAAGAATTGAAAAACGATGCCCATCATACCTGACAACCTCAAACCTTGCCTAAGGCTGAACCGCCAACTCGTTCTTTGCCGGACGGCCAAAAGGCTGTTGCCTCCCTGACGGATGTCCATCCTCGAAGTTTAGGACGCGAGCTTCTTGGCGATCTTCGCCACATGTGCGCCCTGAAAACGGGCCTGAGCCAACTCGTTGGCTGAAGGCATCCGGGAACCATCGCCACCGGCCAAGGTTCCCGCACCCAGGGCGGAACCGCCGCGAGGTTCGGAAATATCATACAGTTCCGGACAAGAGTACGGCAGACCGACCACGACCATTCCATGGTGGAACAACGTGGTGTGGAAAGACTGGATGGTGGTTTCGTTACCCGCACCGGTGCCGGTGCTCACAAACACGCTGCCCACTTTACCCACCAGGGCACCTTTGACCCACAGACCGCCAGTTTGGTCCAGGAAGTTGCGCATTTGCGCCGCCATGTTTCCGAAACGGGTTGGAGTGCCGAAAATAATGGCGTCGTAATCAGCCAACTCTTCGGGGCTGGCAATAGGTGCGGCTTGATCCAGCTTGATTCCGGCGCCTTTGGCCACTTCTTCCGGTACCAGTTCCGGCACCCGTTTAATGGTTACTTCAACGCCGTCTACAGACTTCACACCTTCTGCGACCGCATTGGCCAAGGTTTCGATGTGGCCGTAAGACGAGTAATACAATACCAGTACTTTAGTCATTCAACTGCGCTCCTAAGATGACACGCTCATGAGGAAACCAGAAAACTTGATTGGTTTTCTGCTAGCCCTATCTAGGGCTGGAGTTCCATCAATCAGATTGTTCTTGTGATTTACTATAGGATCATTCAAAAGGCTTTAAAAACGCATATTTTTGCAGCGGATATTCAAGTTTTTTGATCAACCTGACTTCTTCTTGATCTACGCAGTTTGTAAAAGCTGTGCAGCAGCCCGCATGCCGTCACTTCCCAATACAGAAGCTAGAGAAGATCCGCCCCAGCAAGTCATCACTGGTAAATTCACCGGTAATTTCCGAAAGCGCCTGTTGTGCGGCTCTTAAATCTTCTGCCAAAAGCTCGCCGGCTTGATGAACCAATAGCTGGGCTTGCCCGGTTTCCAGGGCGGTTAGCGCCCGCTGCAAGGCATCCAGGTGACGACGGCGGGCGATAAAGCCGCCTTCGGTAGTGGTTTCATAGCCCATGCAGTCCTTCAGGTGCTGGCGCAGGAGCTCCATGCCCTCCCCTTCCTGGGCCGACAGGCGCAGTACCGGAATTCCGTTTTCCTCATGGAGACCAGGGGCTTCGCCGGAAAGATCGATTTTGTTACGGATCACGGTCAGGTGGTCCAGGGATGGAAGTTGGGCGACGAAATCCGGCCAGATAGTACGGGGGTCGGAGCTGTCCGTTTGCGTGGAGTCCACCAGGAGCAACACCCGATCCGCCTGCCGGATTTCCTGCCAGGCCCGTTCGATCCCAATTCTCTCCACCACATCGGCACTGTCGCGCAGCCCCGCGGTATCAATGATATGCAGGGGCA
>JAJUGC010000373.1 GCA_029268325.1 Gammaproteobacteria bacterium
ACGAGAACGGCAAGGCCGTGGTGATGACCATGGGCTGCTACGGTATTGGCGTGTCCCGGATTGTGGCGGCTGCCATTGAACAGAACCATGACGAGCGCGGCATTATCTGGCCCGAGGCGATCGCGCCGTTCCGCTTGGCGATTGTGCCCCTCAACCATCACAAAAAAGATGCCGTTCGTGAGGCTGCATAAGAGCTTTACTAAGAGCTGACCGCAAAAGGTGTGGACGTCATCCTGGACGACCGTAACGAACGCCCCGGCGTGAAGTTTGCGGATATGGAACTGATGGGTATTCCCCACCGGATCGTCATCAGTGACCGGGGCCTGGGCAACGGAACTGTGGAATACAAAGGACGCCGTGATAGCGAATCCCAGGATGTGAAGCTCGACGAGCTGGAAGCTTTCCTGGCCGAACGCCTGGCGTGATCCCTCACGCAGCAGGTTTTGAGATCACTGATACACTTGATGGTAGTGTCTGTAGTTGGTGACCAAGCCAGATCATGACGTATCAGTCCAGTATTTCAATATCTTCGGGATGGAGGCTGCTCTTGGCAGCCTTCCTCTCCCTTCTGTTGCTCTCCCCCTATGCAGTAGCCCAACAGCAGCCCGACCCTGAACTACGGGAGTTGCTGCGTCGAACCGTCAACGAGTCCAGCAGTTTCATTGACCGCTTTGATGCGGAAGTCTGGCTGGTGGACATGTCTGCCCGTCTGCAACGCCATATTCCCGATACGGAACAGCGCCTTCACATCCTCAAGCTGATTCACCTGGAGGCTACCCGGGCCGGCCTGTTACCGGAGCTGGTTATCGCGGTAATCCATGTCGAAAGTGCTTTTGACCCCTTTGCTCTGTCCTCCGCCGGCGCCCAGGGCCTGATGCAGGTGATGCCCTTCTGGAAAAAGGAAATTGGCCGCCCAGAAGATAACCTACACGATGTGGCCACCAATCTGCGCTACGGCTGTACCATCCTCAAGCATTACCTGGACCGTGAAAAAGGTAAGGTCGTGCCAGCCCTGGCCCGCTATAACGGTAGTTACGGGCAGTTCTGGTATCCCGCTAAGGTGCTGGACTTCTGGAGCCGGTTCTGGTTTTACAACTATGGCTGAAGGTTTGGGGATCCGGGACGGCGGCAACGGTTAGCTCGGCTTGGAGTCCGGCGATTCCTCACCACGCTTGGGCAGTGCTTCCCCTCTCGGTTTCTTCCCTTCCCGTAGCAGTAAGGTAAAGAACATGGGCACGAACAGGATCGCGATAAAGGTCGCTGCCAGCATCCCAAACACCACCCCGGTTCCCATGGACTGCCGAGCCGAGGCTCCGGCACCGGTGGCGATGGCCAACGGCAGCACCCCCAGGATAAACGCCAGGGAAGTCATGACAATGGGACGAAACCGCAAACGGGCCGCTTCCAGGGCTGCCTCGGTGCGGGACTTGCCTTCGGCCCAGTTCTGGGCGGCAAACTCCACAATCAGAATGGCGTTCTTGGCTGCCAGCCCGATCAGCACGATCAATCCAATCTGGAAGTAGATGTCGTTGGGCATATCCCGAATCAGGAGCCCCAACAGGGCCCCCATCAGTGCAAAGGGCACCGCCGTGATAACCGCCAGGGGCAACGACCAGCGTTCATACAGGGCCGACAGGATCAAAAACACCATGATAATGGCGAAAACAAAGGCCAATACCGAAGAGCTTCCAGCCTGCTTTTCCTGAAAGGCCTGGCCTGTCCAGGCAATGAAGTAGCCATCCGGCAGCACCTCTTCTGCCACCTGCTCCACCAGCCGAATTGCCTCGCCGGAGCTCACGCCCACTTGGCCGCTCCCCATCACCTTGGCCGCCGGAAAGCCATTGAAACGCTCCAGCTGTTCCGCGCCAATCGTGGGCTGGATCCGAAGCAAGGAACCCAGGGGGATCATTTCTCCGCTGGCGGAGCGCACATAGACCTTGGACAAATCCTCCGGTCGGGAGCGAAATTCCGGCTCCGCCTGCAACTGCACCCGAAAGGTTCGGCCGGAGCGGTTGAAGTCGTTGACATAGAGCGCCCCCATGGTGCTTTGCAGGGTGTGGTACACCTCGGTAACGGACACCCCCATGGACAATACCTTGGCCTCATCCACCTCAATATAGAGCTGGGGTACGGTGGGCCGGAAAAATGAGTTGATATCCGTCAGTTGGGGCTGCTCGCTCAAGGCCGCCATAAATTGCTGCACCACATTGTAGATCTCCTGGATGTCACCCCCGGTCCGATCCTGCACATACAGTTCGAAGCCTCCGGCGGTCCCCAGGCCCTGAATGGGCGGCGGGTTAAACGTCAGTACCATACCGTCGGGAAAGGTCATCCCCACCCCCATCAAGGGCTCCACCAGCTCCTGGGCGGTGGTTTCACGCTCATCCCAGGGGGTAAGTGGCAAGAACACCGTACCGGCGTTGGTCTTGTTGCCGCCCCCAATCAGGTCAAACCCGGAGATGGCCACTACGTTGGCGATATTCGGGTCGTCGGCCA
>JAJUGC010000374.1 GCA_029268325.1 Gammaproteobacteria bacterium
GCGGCTGGCTGGTTGCAGTGCCGCCACAGAACACGAGCCGTTCCTGTCCGTGCTGCGGCCATGTGTCTGCCGACAACCGCCAGACGCAAGCCCGCTTCGAGTGCGTGGGATGCGGTTATGAGAACAACGCCGATGTGGTCTGCGCGATCAATGTGCTAAGGGCGGGACACGCCCGGTTCGCCTGTGAAGTGAGCGATGCAGTAGGGTCGCCAGCAGCAGGAACCCACCGAAGCGACTCAGGGGCGGCTCAATGCCACCCCTGAGCGCCGTAGGAATCTCCGCCCTTCAGGCCGGGGAGGATGTCAAAACAAGAATAAGCCCCTCATAAAAACAATAACGTCACATGATCGGCTGACCGATCGCCGACGTTAGGGAAAGACGCAAGATATATTCAGGACAGAAATTCGGAGAACACAATGAAAACGGTTGTTAGCATCAGCCTGGGGCCAGAAAGCCTGGACTATGATTTCGAGACGGAGTTTCTGGGGCAAAAGTTTCGGGTCATCCGAATCGGCACCAACCAGGACGAAGCCAAGGCTGAGGCCTTGATCAAACAATGGGAGTCCCACGCTGATGCAATCGGATTGGGCATGGTGCGAGACCACTACAATGTGGGCCCCCACCACTTCGTCCAGGAAAGCACCAGGCGACTGGAAAACCTGGTAACCAAAGTCCCCGTCACCACCGGCGCCCGCCTGCGGGGTATCCTCCATGACTGGGCCATTCGCGACGCCCAGGAGGAACTGGGTAACTTCTTCAACAACTCCCGGATTTTCTTCTTCAGCGGCATGGGCAACTACCGGGCTGCCTCCGTGTTGTCGGAGTGGACCGATAACCTGGTGTTTGCCGACCCGGTCCTGCAAATGGGCCTGCCGAAGATGATCACCTCCCGCAAGGCGCTCGAGCTCTATGCCACTGGCGCCCACTACCTGCTCAAGTGGAAGCCGCCCCATGTGCTGCAGCCCTCTGTCGCACCGGTTAAGGAGTGGAACCATTTCATTCTGCGTAAGGCACTGCAAAAAGCGGACGTGATCGTGGGCCGCTATGACGAGATCGAACCTTTCTCCATGGAAGAGCTGGGCGGCAAGACCCTGCTGACCTCCATGGTGACGGACGAGCGCCTGGAAGTCCTGCGGGACAAAGGGGTGCACATGGTGGTGGATTGCACGCCCAAGATCTTCGATATGACAGTGGCGATTAACGTCATTGAAGCCATGGTACTGGCCGTTACCGGCAAAAAGGCCCATGAGCTGACCCATGACGACTATCTGGAAATCATCACCAATCTCAATATTGAGCCGCGCATCCTGTTCCCCTCCGGTTTCAAGCGTAAGAGCCGGTTTGCTTTTGTGATCCACCCTTTGTCACAGCAGTATCTGCGCAATTCCAAGCCCATCGACCTGGTGGCGCGGGTGGCTCCCCAGCCTGTGATGAACGCGGTAGAGAAGATCATTGCCTATTCACCGCCCCTGGTGTACAGCAAGGTCACGGGCATCAAGTCGCCCACTGGTGCCGAAGCGGAAGGCTGGCTGATCACCGTGGGCGGCACGCCCAAGGAAATGATGGCCCACAGCCCGGAGTTTACCTACCGCCGCCTGCTGGCTGCGGCCAAGATGGCCAAGCGTATGGGGGCCCAGATCATGGGGCTCGGAGCCTTTACCAAAGTGGTCGGGGACTCCGGGGTGACAGTGGCCAAACGGGCCCCGCTGCCTATTACCACTGGCAACAGCTACAGCGCCTCCGGTGCCTTGTGGGCGGCCCATGACGCCCTGAAGCGGTTGGGACTGGTGCATATTGGCCCGGATAACAAAGTCGCTGGCAAGGCCATGGTGGTGGGTGCGACGGGAGCCATTGGATCGGTGTGTGCCCGGTTGCTGGCCAAGGCCTTCGATGAGGTATATCTGGTCGCCCGGGAAACCTCCAAGCTGCTGGCCCTGAAGGAGTCCATCCAGAAGGAAACACCTGGTGCCAAGATCTTCGTTTCGGCCAACTCCGATAAGGACCTGCACAAGATGGATATGGTGGTGACAGCCACCTCCGGTGCCGGCAAGAAGATCCTCGACATCACCAAGGTCAAACCCGGCTGCGTGATCACCGACGTGGCGCGTCCACTGGATATTCCCGCCTCCGATGTGGCCAAGCGTCCGGATGTGATGGTGATCGAGTCCGGCGAGATCGAACTGCCCGGGGATGTGAAGATGCGCAATATCGGCTTGCCCCCGAAAGTAGCCTATGCCTGCTTGGCGGAAACCATCGTGCTGGCCCTGGAAGGTCGCTTCGAGAACTTCACCGTGGGACGCAACATCGAGTGGGAAAAGGTGAGGGAGATCTACAAGCTGGGCCTCAAGCATGGCATGAAGCTGGCGGCCATTTCCGGCGTCAATGGTGTTTTTACTGACGAGGATATTGCCCGAGTACGGAAGCTGGCCCTGGAAAAACGGACCCGTACGGTAACCCGCTTGAAAGCGGCGAACTGATCCTAA
>JAJUGC010000375.1 GCA_029268325.1 Gammaproteobacteria bacterium
ATCGGCCTGATCTTTTGGCTGGTGCTTCGCCATCGCCGGAACCGCTTTCGGAAACTGGCCCTGCTGGATCTGGCAAGAATTCAACAGCACTACCAGGAGCATCCCGACCCTCAAGCCCACTTGAATGCCCTTAACAGGCTCCTGAAACGGGTTGCCATTACCCGCTATGGACGGGAAAAGGTCTCGTCGCTCCATGGTGAGCCATGGTGCCGCTTCCTGAATGAACAGGCTCCAGGCATGAATTTCCTGAGCGGACCCGGCCAGCTCTTTGGCACCGCCCAGTATCGCCCGGCAACGGAATTCCCCATGGAGCCCCTGCATCAAATGGCTTGCGACTGGATACGGAGGTGCCGATGATCGAGTTGCTCTGGCCCTGGATGCTGATTCTGCTACCCCTTCCCTGGCTGCTGCCCCGGAGCCGCACGCCGGGAGAAGTCCATGAGCAGGCGCCCCTGGTACCTTTCTATGCCCGGATCAGCCAACTGCAAAGGGAGTTGGGAGGGACGGCCACGCACAAACAGAACTCCCGGTTGCAGACCTGGCTAATGGGGCTGGCCTGGCTGGCTTTGGTCCTTGCCGCCTGCCGTCCCCAGATGATCGGCGATCCTGTCCAATTGGACGTGAGCGGGCGGGATCTGATGCTGGCAGTAGACGTTTCCCCCAGTATGAACGAGCAGGACATGGTCTGGCACGGATACCAGTCAACTCGCCTTCATGTGGTCAAGGAAGTGGTCAAGGACTTTGTTTCCAAACGCCAGGGGGACCGGGTCGGACTCATCCTGTTCGGTACGCAACCCTATGTGCAGGTGCCTCTCACCTTCGACTTGAAAACCGTCAACCAGTTAGTGGATGAGGCCATGCTGGGCATTGCCGGCCGGGCTACCGCGATTGGAGATGCCGTGGCCCTGGCGGTTAAGCGCCTGCGGGAGCGTCCGGAACAAAGCCGGGTTCTAATCCTGTTGACGGACGGAGCCAATACCGCGGGAGAGATTCCGCCCCTGAAAGCTGCTGAACTGGCCGCAGCCGAACGTATCAAGATCTACAGTATCGGCATCGGTGCAGAAGAAATTCTGCGCCCTGGCCTGTTTGGCTACCGACGTGACAATCCCTCGATCGACCTGGACGAGGACATGCTAAAAGAAATGGCCGCCCTGACTGGCGGCCAATACTTCCGTGCCCGCAGCTCCAGCGAGCTGGAAATGGTCTACGAAGCGGTCAACCAGCTAGAGCCGGTCAGCCAGGAGCAGAAATTCTACCGGCCGGTTAAAGCCTTGTTTTACTGGCCCTTAGCTGCCGCCCTTGGTCTCAGCGCCCTGCTGATTCTAAGTCAGGTCTTGGGTGGCCTTCGCCGACGCGCACAGGCTCCACAACCTAAGGAGGCAGAGTCATGAATATTCTAGGCAACCTCCACCTGCTGCGCCCTGAATGGCTTTGGGCCCTACTGCCACTGGGCGTGCTCCTGATCCTGGCCCGGCGCCGGGGCATCGGCGAGAGCCGCTGGCATCAGGTGATTCCCAAAGAACTCCTGCAACACCTGATTCCTCAGGGCACCAGGCTTCGCCGGCGCCCCTTGCTGTCGTTGAGCCTCGTTTGGCTGATCACAGTGATTGCCCTGGCAGGCCCTGCCTGGCAAAAACAGCCACAACCCCTGCAGACGAAAGCGGATCACCTGGTGGTGATTCTGGATCTTTCCCTCTCCACCCTGGCAACCGATTTACAGCCCAACCGCCTGACCCGGGCCAAGCAGAAACTTTCAGACCTTCTGCAGCAGCGCCAGGAAGGCCAAACGGCACTGGTTGTCTATGCCGGCGACAGCCATGTAGTCTCGCCTCTGACCGACGATTCGGCGACGGTCCTGGCCATGGTGCCGGCCCTGGATCCTTTCATTATGCCGGCCCTGGGCAGCCGCCCTGAACGGGCCGTGGCCCAGGCCATTGGCCTGTTGGAAAATGCCGCGGTTCCTCATGGACGCCTGCTGCTGCTGACCGATGACATGACCACAGCCCAGGCGACCCAGATCAAGGCGTTGCTCAAACCCACCCCTTACCGGCTGAGCATCATTGCCATCGGCACCGCCGCCGGCGGCCCCATCCAGATCCCCGAGCGGGGCTTCCTGCAAGATAACCGCGGCCAGGTGATTATTCCCTCCGTGAATGAACCGCTGCTGAAAGAGCTGGCTCAGGATCTGGGCGGGGGCTTCGCCAGCATCAGCCTCGACAACCGGGACCTGGATGCCACCTTAGGCAATGGCTTGGCGGAAGCCGACTATACCCAACAAGACAGCAACCTGAACTTCGATCTGTGGCAGGATGAGGGCTATTGGCTGGTACTGTTGGTTATTCCCTTGGCCCTGTGGCTGTATCGACGCGGCGCCTTCCTGGCCCTGTTCCTGGGCCTGGGGTTCTTCCCCCAGCCTAGCGAGGCCTTTGAATGGCAGA
>JAJUGC010000376.1 GCA_029268325.1 Gammaproteobacteria bacterium
CTTGGAGCGATAGCAGCCTTCGTCAACCCGCCGGAAAATTTGCAGGAGATCCTTGTCCTGGGGGGTCAGTTCGGTCAGCCCAATGCTGGCGGTAATCCCATATTCCCGGCCATCGGCCGCCAGGCGATATTTTTCCAGATCCGCCCGAATCCCTTCCGCAATCAGGAGCGCCCGCTGGCTGTCGCAACCGGCCAGGAGCAAGGCGAACTCATCGGCTCCCAGGCGGGCTACCAAGTCTCCACGACGCACGTTGTGCAGCAAGATCCGGGCAACTTGCTGCAACATCTGGTCTCCCACTTCCCGTCCGCCCTGTTCATTGAGCAGACGAAAATGATCCAGATCCACCAGGGCCACCACATTGGGCGCCTGTTCCTCCAGGTGCTGGTGAAGACACTCTTCCAGCCGGACTTCGAAAGCCGCCCGGTTTGCCAGCCCCGTGAGCCGGTCATGGCTTTGGCCCCATTCCACATTGCCCGCCCACACCGGCTCATCCTGCTTTTTGAACAGCAGAATACGCAAGCCCGACTTGGTGTCGTCTTCCCGCACGGGCAACACTGTCATCTCAATCGCCTGCCGCTCCCCTGTGGCCCCAACCCATACCAAGTCGAAATACTGCCCTGGCTCCGGCACCCACTCCCCCAGTTCCAGAAGCTCTGAATCCTCCCGCCTATAATCTTCCAACTTATACAAAGGAAGCTGAGCCCACAGGAAACGGCCACTCACGGCTTCCTCCCCCGTGCCGAACAAATCCAGGGCAGCCGGATTCAAGTACTGCACCCGCCCCAGGTCATCCATCAGCACCACGGCATCCTTGACCCCATCCAACAACACCAGCGATTTGCGCCGCTCCAGATGCAGCAGATCCAGGGCTTGCTTCTGGCCGCTGATATCCCGCGCCAGCACCAGATACCGAAAGGGTGCACAAACCTCGGGCAGCTCCTGGATGCCCAGCTCCACCCAGCGTGCTTCTCCCCCCTTGTGCGCCAGCCGTAAGCTATGGCTGCCCGCTGTCACTGCCAGCTCCTGTCCGGCCTCCATCTGTTGCCAGATCAGTTCGACGAGCTTCCGGTCCTCCGGCGCCCAAAGGGCTTCCACGCCCTGGCCTACCAACTCCCTGGCCTCATGGCCGGTCAGAAAGCTCAAGGCAGGATTAAGCGACAGGATTTGGCGGTGACGATTGAGCAGAACCATGCCCGATGTCGAGAAGTTCCAAAGGGTTTGGTAGAGGTGCTCGACTTTTTGATGCTGGTGGGAAAGTTCTGCGTTTTTTTGGGCCAGCCCCTGGGCCTGTTGCAGCAATGTTTGATAGCTCTCCAAGACCTCCTCGGCCTCTGGAGCCACCCCCAAATCCTCCAGGGGCAACTCCGGCGTTTGCTGCAGTCGCCGCATCTGTTCGGGCAGGCTAAACAAGGGCTTGGCTAAGGACAGGAACAGGCCTACCCAGAGGGGTAATGACAGTAGCCATGCCAGGGCTATTCCAAGATGCCCGAGCCAGATCAACAAGATTGCCGGCAGGGCAATAGCCAGTGCAACCAGGCTCCCCAGTTTGAAGGCGAAAGGTGCAGGTTTCATTCTTATCATTATTCTGTTCCTCTTGCCGTCGCTCCATGAGGGGATTGGTCTTATTCCAAGGGCACCAGCCCCTGGCGCACGGCATACAGCACCAACCCTGCCACATCATGGATATTCAGGCGCCGCATAATATGGGCCCGGTGGGACTCCACCGTTTTGACACTCAACCCCTGTTCGCTGGCGATCTCCCTGGAGGTTTTGCCCCGCCCGATCTGTTCCAGAATCTGCACCTGCCGCGGGGTCAGCAGGGAATGGTAGGGTGCGGCAACCTGTTCCTGGGCCAGGTCCGGTAGCTGGAGCAGCCGATCCACCAATAACTTGGCAATGGGAGGGCTCAGATAACGCTCACCGCGCATGGCCGCCCGGATAGCCAACTCCAACTCCACCGCTTCCGCGCTTTTAAGCAGGTAGCCACAAGCGCCAAAGCGCAACGCCTGCATGACGGTGTCCAAGGTGTTGTGCATGGACAGCATCATGACCCGGACATCCGGGGCAGACTCACGCAACCGGGTCAGGGCCTCAATGCCATTCACCGCGCCCATGGCCACATCCATCAGCACCAGGTCCGGCCGTAACCGCGTTGCCCGCGCCACCGCCCGCTCCCCATCGTCTGCCTCGCCGACCACCTCGACACCGTCCAGATGCTCCAGCAACCGGCGCAGGGCAACCCGTACCAGGTTGTGGTCATCCACTAACATCACTCGGCAGTACATGGATCGCTCGTCAGCTAGCAAGGTTGCCTCCAAAGCCCGTGCCATC
>JAJUGC010000377.1 GCA_029268325.1 Gammaproteobacteria bacterium
CCAGACCTGTTCTGCCAGGCATTGCTCCAACCCTCCTTCCGGATCAGAGCGCTCCGGCTCACCCGCCAAAGCTTTTGCTACAGGAACGGCCTTGGCGACCGACTGATAGCCGCCTGCATGGTCAGAATCTCCATGGCTGAGCACTAGCCTGTCTAAAGACTGGGCTCCCACCCGATACAAATTGGGAAGCACTACTGCCAACCCTGCATCAAAGGTTTCAGAGTAGCGCGGCCCCGTGTCATAGAGCGCCACTCTTGTCCCCTGACGGAAAAAGCTCGCATTGCCCTGCCCCACATCCAGAAGCACAAAGTCCAGATCCGTCTCGGACGACGAGGGTTTTGGCGGGTAGAACCAGACCAAGGCCAAGACCAGTACTAGCCAGCGCACCGGCGTTCCCCTGGGAAGCAGGGCAAGTAATGCAAGCAGGAACAGTAATGGAATCCACCACAACGGAACCTGTAAGTTACTGGCGGCCCAAGCTGGCTTCGCCGAATGCTCCAGCATCCACCAAAACAGCTGCAGCCCTATATCCGCCACCCAGAACAATAAGGACGCCCCTGTTGGCCAAAACCCCAACAAGGCTCCCACCATCGCTGCCGGTGTTACCCAGAGCGTGATTAAGGGAATTGCGACCAGGTTCACAATGAGGGACACCCAGGACACCTGAGCAAACCAGAACAACAGCAATGGCATCAACACCAGGGTCACCACCCACTGTATCCGCCACAACTGCCACACCTTGGAGGTGGGTAACCGAACACGCCCGGCAATCCCCCAGCCAATTGCAGCAACAGCGCCGAAGGATAACCAGAATCCGGGTGAACGGGTGGCCAAGGGCTGAACCAGCATCACGCCAAGCAAAGCCAGGCAAAACACCGTAGAAGCACGCCACCGGCGCATGAGCATCACACTGAATGTTGCTGCCGAAATCATCAGAAAGGCGCGCTGGGCGGGTATACCCATTCCGGAAAGACCGGTATAGGCCGCCGCACCGACCAACGCCGCCAACCCCGCCGGAACCTCCGCACGACTCCAGGCAATGGCCATGGGGACCTTCAACCAGATCAGGCGCACCAGTGCAAAACTCAAGGCCGCGAACCAGCCAATATGCATCCCCGATATCACCAATAAATGGGTCGTACCGGTTCTTGCTAATTGATCCCACTGATAGCTTTGGATATTCTCCGCAACGCCAAGGGTCAGGGCTTCCAAAGATGGCCCATGGGAAAGTCCCTCGGCGGCCTGGCGCAGCTTGTGCAACAGCTGGCTGCGAACCTGCTGGATAGCACCATGAAGGCTCCAGGGAAGATCCAGGTCTGTCGCCTCCAACGAGCGCACATAGCCTGTTGCGCCATAACCGTTGGCAAAGAGCCAGGTTTCACGATCGAACCCCGCTGGATTGAGATTGCCATGCAGTCGCTTCAGGCGAACCCTAAGTGCAAGGGGAGTATTGGGCGACAGTTTTGGCGGGTCAGGCTCATACCAGTTCAGCTTTAAACGGACAGAGCCAAACTGTTGTTCCCAGCCCTCCGACATGAGGCTAACTGCACAGAAGTCAAACGAGACATAGCGGTTTTTATGGACGGGAATGGAACAAATCCGCCCCTGAGCTATCAAATCAGGATCTTCCAAATGGGAAGGAAGCTGCTGGCTAAGGCTAATCAGACCGCCAGCCCAACCAATAGCAAGCCCGACTAACAGGGAAAACAGAAACCAACGCTGAAGGAATAGCGCCGCCACAGCCGGAATGATCAGCACTGGCAACCATTGCGGGGATGGTAGTACTGGCCAGATTGAGACGGCAGCAATCCCTAAGACGACAGCGATCATCCATGAGCGCATAGACAGTCATCCGTGAATACATAGATAGATAGTCATCCGTGACTTTTCAAAGCATAATACGTGCCCTTGGCAATGCGTATGAGAAGGTGTAGATGCCAAAGAAGCTGATTCGGCGCTTCATGCCGGCCCCCCAGACCATCAAGGAGCATAAGTCCCTGCAGTTTCTGGGAGAGATTCTGCATGAGCCAAACCTTTGGCACCTGAATCGGCATGCCGTGGCAAAGGCCTTTTTGATCGGCATCTTCGTGGCTTTTATCCCAATGCCATTTCAGATGCTATTAGCTGCAGCCCTGGCCATTTGGTTCAACTGCAATTTGCCTATTGCCGTTGTCCTGGTCTGGATCACCAATCCACTTACCATGCCCTTCATTTTCTACCTGACCTACCGGGTAGGCGCATTCCTGCTAAACCGCCCGGCGGGACCGGTGGATTTCGAACTGAGTCTGGAATGGCGGGCCACCAAACTGGGAGAAATCGGCG
>JAJUGC010000378.1 GCA_029268325.1 Gammaproteobacteria bacterium
AAAACCAAGCCTTCTCCCCTGGGCAATCTCGTTGAAGCAAGAACCCGCCGAAGAGCTGTTGCAGATCAACGCAACACTCCGTAGGAATCTCCAGCCTTTGGGCTGGGGAGGATGTCAAAAGGTAGAGGAAGCACTATGAAAGGTTCAATGGGAGACCTGATGCGCCAGGCGCAGAAAATGCAGGAACAACTGCAGAAGGCCCAGGAAGAATTGGCCAAGGCGGAAGTGACCGGTGAATCCGGTGCTGGTTTGGTCAAGATCACCATGAACGGCCGCCATGATGTGAAAAAGGTGGAGATTGACTCTTCCCTGATGCAGGAAGACAAGGAAATCCTGGAAGACCTGATTGCTGCAGCCGTGAATGACGCGGTACGCCGGATCGAAGAGAACAGTCGCAACCAAATGGCTAGCCTGACCGCTGGCATGGGTATCCCGCCCGGATTCAAGATGCCCTTCTAAGCCGGACGTTGCAGTATGACCTTCAGCCCCCTGATTGATCGCCTGATTGAAGGCCTTCGATGCCTACCAGGCGTCGGCCCCAAATCAGCCCAGCGTATGGCATTACACCTTCTGGAGAGGGATCGCCGGGCCGGCCTGGCCCTGGCGGATGCCTTGCGTGCTGCCATGGAAGGGGTGGGACGTTGCCGGGACTGCAATACCTTCACCGAAACAGAGCTGTGTCGGATTTGTAGCAATCCGCGTCGAGATCCACAGGTGCTCTGTGTGGTTGAGACGCCTTCCGACGTTTTGGCAATCGAACAAACCGGTACCTATAGTGGTCGCTATTTCGTTTTGATGGGGCACTTGTCTCCCATTGATGGAATCGGCCCCGAGGAAATAGGTGTCAATCGCCTGCTGGACCTGGCTGACCGACTGGAAGTGGGCGAGGTGATTCTGGCCACCAACCCAACTGTTGAAGGGGAAGCCACGGCCCAGTACATTGCGGAACTCTTGCGCCGCCGTCAGGTGCTGGTCACCCGCATTGCCCATGGCGTGCCCCTGGGGGGCGAGCTTGGGCTAATTGATGGCGGCACTCTCTCCCATGCCTTTCAAGGGCGTAAACCCCTTGGCTGAAGCTTTCGAACCAGGAATTCCCGTGACCACACTTAAAACCAGTCTGGTGGAGGACAATGCAGAGTTGGCCCGCTGGGCCCGGCATTGGCAGCAGGAAACCGCTATCGGCATTGATACCGAGTTTGTGCGGACCCATACCTTCTATCCCCAGGCAGGCTTGTTCCAAATTGCCTCCAGTGGCGGGGAGGTACTGGTGGATCCCCTTCGGGTGACGGATTTCGAGCCCTTACGGGCGGTGTTGAACAACCCCCAGGTGACGAAGGTAATCCATGCCGGTAGCGAGGATCTGGAACTGTTCCAGTGTTTCCTGGGTGTGCTGCCCCAGTCCTTGTTTGATACCCAGATTGCAGCGGCTTTTGTTGGTAAAGGGCTGTCGGTGGGGTATCAGAAGCTGGTGGAAATGGAGTTGGGTGAACAGCTACCCGCATCCGAAACCCGCTCCAACTGGCTGCAAAGGCCACTGACCGAATCCCAGATCCACTATGCCAGTGCCGATGTGCATTTCCTGTTGCCCTTATATAGGACGCTCAGGGAGCAGCTGGTGGAGCGCAAGATGCTGGACGCCTTCACCGAAACCTGCGCAGAGCTGGTCAAAGACTACGAGCAGGGGCGGGACCCGGCCTTGTACTTCCATAAGTTGCGGGGCGCCTGGCGCTTGAGCCGTGGCCGGCAAAGGGTCTTGCAGCAGCTCTGTATCTGGCGGGAGGAAGAGGCGCGCCGCCGGGACCAGCCCAGGTCCCATGTGTTGCCTGACGCCGTCGCAATTGAAATAGCCCAGATGCAGCCCAAAAGCCTGTTTGAGCTGAGCAAGGTGCCCGGTATTACCCACCGCCAACTCAAGCATCTTGCTGACCCGATACTGCGCGTGGTCCGTGAGGCTCAGACCATGGGCCCGCTAGGCCAGGGCGAGGCGATTCCCAGGCCCTTGGAAAAACAGCGCAAAGAGCTGTTCAAGCGGCTGCGGGATCGGGTAAAAATGCTGGCAGAAGAGCGTCAGTTGCCGGATTCCCTGCTCATGAAAAAGCGTCTGCTAGAAGAGCTGACCGCTTCGGTGGTCTTGCACCAGCCTCTGGATCAATTGCCCATCTCCTTGCAGGGCTGGCGGGAGCCGATACTCACCGAGCCGCTGCTGGAAGAAATTAATAAGTTCATCGCGGAGCATACTGATGCGAGTACTGTCGATCTATAAAAGTCCGCGCCGGGATGAGATGTATCTCTACGTGGA
>JAJUGC010000379.1 GCA_029268325.1 Gammaproteobacteria bacterium
CAGGCTGCCTGCGAACATTCCCGTACCCATTGTGCTGGTTCAGCATATGCCCGCCTCGTTTACACCGGCTTTTGCCGAGCGGTTGGATCGCTTGTGTCAGATCAGGGTCAAACAGGCGGAAAGCGGGGACCTGCTGGAGCCGGGCGTGGCCTTGCTGGCGCCAGGGGGTACCCAGATGATGATCGAACGGGGTGGCAGTTCCGGGCGCATCCGCATTCTGCCCGGTGATGACAGTCTGAATTACAAGCCCAGCGTGGACGTGACCTTTGGCTCGGCTGCCAGAACCTTTCCCGGCAAGGTATTGGGCATCATTTTGACGGGTATGGGCGCCGATGGAAAAGAAGGCTGCCGACTGTTAAAGGAAACGGGTGCCACGGTGTGGTCCCAGGATGAAGAAAGCTGTGTCATCTATGGAATGCCCATGGCCGTGGCCAAAGCAGGTCTGAGCGATGAAATTCTCAGCCTGGATGATATTGCCCCTCGTCTGATGGAAACGGTTATCCCCTGACCCCAGGGCTTCCCTGGTGCGCTTTCCGTTAAAGAAGCTGAGTGAAGTCAGGCTAATGGGGCAGGCGGCAAATGCCGCCTCTGTTAGCCTTCGAACGCCGTAGGAGATGTGCTGCAAGATGGATGTTCTGAGCCTCGTTGGTATTGTGCTGGCCTTTGCGGCGATTATCGGAGGTAACCTGATTGAAGGGGGCACGATGCAGGCGCTGATGAACTTGCCTGCGGCGGTGATCGTCCTCGGGGGCACCTTTGGCGCCACGCTGTTGCAAACGGCGCTGGCCACTCTCAAGCATGCGTTTGTGCAACTGGCGTGGGTCTTTGTGCCACCCCGGTTCAGCTTTGAAGAGGGGATTCGGAAAGTCACAACCTGGAGTGCAACGGCCCGCAAGGAGGGGCTGTTGGGCCTGGAAGGCATTGCCGAAAGCGAGGCCGACCTGTTTGCCCGCAAGGCCCTGCAGTTGCTGGTGGATGGCGCCGAGCCCGAAGCGATCCGCAATGTCATGGAGCTGGAGCTGGACGCTCGTGAACAATGGGACATGGCAGGCGCCAAAGTATTCGATGCCATGGGGGGGTATGCACCCACCATCGGGATCATTGGTGCAGTACTGGGCTTGATCCATGTGATGCAGCACTTGGAAGACCCGTCCAGCCTGGGACCGGGAATTGCCACCGCTTTTGTGGCAACCATCTATGGGGTGGGCTTTGCCAACCTGTTGTTCTTTCCGGTAGCGAACAAGATCAAGAGCCTGGTGGAGCGCCAGTCGCTGTACCGGGAGATGATGATTGAAGGCATCGTGGGCATTTCCGAGGGGGAAAACCCGCGGACTATTGAGCTCAAGATGAGAAGCTTCATTCACCAGTAACCCTAGCGGACTGTATCCATGGCCCGTCGTCGTCGCCAACAAGAAGAAAGCAATCGGGAACGCTGGTTAGTTTCCTATGCGGACTTTATTACGCTGCTCTTCGCCTTCTTTGTGGTGATGTACTCCATCTCCTCCGTCAACGAAGGCAAATACAAAGTGCTGTCGGAGAGCATGCTGGGGATATTTAATTCGCCCCAACGCAGTTTGGAGCCGATCCAGGTCGGGGAGCAGGACCGCCTGCCGGTGCCGGTGGTGGAAACCCTGGACCAATCCGCCTCCCGGGGAGGGGATGTGGCCGTCGGAAGCTCCCTGGAAAGGATGTCCGAGCAGTTTGGCCGGCGCCTGGCGGATCTGATTACGGATGGCTCGGTCACGATTCTCCAAACAGCTGATTGGATCGAGCTCTCGTTGAGTGACCGGCTGCTGTTTCCCAGTGGCGATGCGGTGCCCAATGATGAGGCGTTTCCCCTGGTGGATGAGATTGCGGCTATCCTGAGCCCCTATCCCAATGCCGTCATGGTAGAGGGCTTCACAGACAACGTGCCCATTTCAACACCGTTGTATCCTTCCAACTGGGAGCTTTCAACCGCCCGGGCTGCCGCAGTGGTGCGGTTGCTGGTCATGAACGGTATCTCGCCGGATCGGCTGGTCGCCGTGGGGTATGGTGAGCACCGGCCTGTCGCGAGCAATGACACAGCGGAAGGGCGCCAACGAAACCGCCGGGTTGTGTTGCGGATCGCCAAGGACGAAAACGTTCGTTTTGGTCAATAGGTTTGGTCGATAGATAGAGTCATTCTCAAAGGGCGGCCGATCTGGGTGTGACTCTTCAAATTGAGGTGTAAGGTGCGTATCTGGGCAGTTGCCAATCAAAAG
>JAJUGC010000380.1 GCA_029268325.1 Gammaproteobacteria bacterium
CCCTGTGCTGACCTATATCTATGTGATTGCCATTACTGCTGAAGCCATGTCCGGAGCCCTGGCCGCGGGCAGACGCCGTATGGACATGTTTGGGGTCGGTCTGATTGCCTTTGTAACCGCGCTGGGTGGCGGAACCGTGCGGGATATGGTCTTGGGCAACTATCCGATCACCTGGACCCAACACCCCCCTTATATCTACCTGACCATCCTGGCTGGCCTGTTTACCATGGCTGTAGCCCGCTATATGCACCATTTGCATAAGATCTTCCTGGTGCTGGATGCCATGGGGCTGATCGCCTTTACCGTGATCGGCTGTAACGTTGCCTTGCGGCTGGATTACTCCCTCCCGGTGGTGATCATGGCCGGTATGATGACGGGCATCTTTGGCGGTATCCTGCGGGATATTCTTTGTAACCGGGTACCGGTTGTGCTTCAGCACGAGCTCTATGCCAGTGTGTCCCTGGTGGTAGCCATACTTTATCTGAGTATGCTGGCGCTTGACATAAACCATGACCTGAACCTGCTGATTTCCTTTGGCTTAGGCTTGGCCATGCGACTGGCGGCGATTCGCTGGTCCTGGTCGTTGCCGGTGTTTCATTACGCGCCAGGGCGGTGGAAAGATTAATTGTAAGAGGCCTCGTCCACGAATTAGGGCGGGCATTTAGAAGGTTCCGGCTTGGGGCTCAGTTCCCCTTTTGCAAGTGAAGGCGGGTGACAGAGGTGTGGCTAACACGTTTGTCACCCGCCTTTTTTTGCGGAACAATAGCGGCCTCGGATAAAACAGTACAAAGAGACACATTATGAGTAACCTGGTCAGCTATGAGTTAAACGGGAAAGTCGCGGTCATTACGATCCAGAACGGAAAGGTCAATGCGCTCTCCCATGAAGTGTTTGGGCAGTTGAATGCGGCCCTGGATCAGGCTGAGCAAGACAAGGCAGTGGTCGTGCTGACCGGCCAGCCCGGGATTTTTTCTGCCGGCTATGATCTGAAAGTCATGAATGAAAGCCCGGAAGCGGCCGGTGCCCTGGTGAAAGTGGGTTCCACCTTCGCCAAGCGTTTGTTGTCGTTCCCGACACCAGTGGTGTCCGTCTGTACCGGCCATGCGGTTGCCAAGGGGGCCTTTATCCTGCTGTCTTCCGACTTGCGGATCGGCGTGGAAGGACCCTTCAAGATCGGTCTGAACGAAGTGGCCATTGGCATGATCATGCACCACGCCGGTATTGAAATCGCCCGCAACCGCCTGTTGCCCCAGTACTTCCAGCGCTCGGTGATTAATGCGGAAATGTTTAGCCCGGAAGATGCGGTGAAGGCGGGATTCCTGGATATCGTAGTACCCGCGGAAGAACTCAAGGCGCGAGCCATTGAAGAGGCCACCAAGCTGACGCAACTGGATATGCGGGCCCATCACCAGACCAAACTTAAGGCCCGTGCCGGCTATCTGGAAGCGCTGTCACAAGGTATCGAGCAGGACGCGCAGGATCTGGGGTTGCGGTAGTACGAGCTTTCGCTAATCGCTGAATGGAATTCGCAGAGGATATTTGAAGATGATCATCGTACATCACCTGGAAAGTTCCCGGTCGCAACGGGTGCTCTGGTTACTGGAAGAACTAGGGCTGGAGTACGAAATCAAGCGCTATCAGCGGGATTCAAAAACCATGCTGGCGCCGCCGGAACTGAAGAAGGTTCATCCGCTGGGCAAATCGCCAGTGATTGAGGATGAGGGAAATATCGTCGCCGAGTCCGGCGCCATCATCGAATATCTACTGGACCGTTACGGGCAGGGGCGCCTGCGTCCCCAGGCGGGGACTCCCGAGCGGTTGCGTTTCACCTATTGGCTGCACTATGCGGAGGGTTCCGCTATGCCGCCGTTGCTGCTTAGCCTGGTGTTCCTCAAGATGCCAAAGGCTCCCATGCCGTTCTTTCTCCGGCCCGTGGTGAAGGGGATTGCGGACAAGGTCATGAAAGGATTCGTCAATCCTCAGTTACGTCTGCATCTCGACTACATGGAAGCAGAGCTGGGCAAGAGCACCTGGTTTGCCGGCGATGAGTTCACGGCAGTCGATATCCAGATGAGCTTTCCGGTGGAGGCAGCGGCAACCCGTAGTGATCTGGTGGCCCAACGGCCCAACCTGAAGGCGTATCTGGAACGTATCCATGCCCGGCCGGCGTATCAAAGGGCCCTGGAGAAGGGCGGCCCATTCA
>JAJUGC010000381.1 GCA_029268325.1 Gammaproteobacteria bacterium
ACCGCAGGCGGTCTCACCCACGTTTTAAACCTGAAATGGACACTCGCTGTTCGGGTTGCTGTCAATCACCTGATGGTTTGTCTGCAAACACCGAAGACAGGCTTCCAGTTGCTTTATCAAGAATAGCCGCATCTTCGGTTTCCAACCATGTTAAACTCGGCCAGCGGCGCAACCAAGTAAGCTGCCGCTTCGCCAACTGGCGGGTAGCCGCGATTCCCTTCATTACCATTTCAGAATAGTCCAGCACCCCATCGAGATAGTCCCAAACTTGACGATAGCCTACTGAACGGATGGCCGGCAGATCGGGCCCGAGATCGCCGCGTTGATGCAGCTTTTGCACCTCTTCCACCAGGCCTTCCGCAAGCATTTGCCGGAACCGTAGCTCAATGCGTCTGTGCAACTCCTGCCTACATGCAGGCGCAACCGCTAAGTTTATAATATTGTAATCTATCCCAGCAAAAGATTCGCGCTCCCAATTGGTCAGTGGATCATTGTTTGTCGATCCTGCTCCACTCTGGGTTTCGCCACCGGTTCCCTGCCAGAACGACGAAATGGGCCGTCCTGTTACCTCGTAGACTTCCAGGGCGCGCAGCAACCGCTGGCGGTTATGAGGATGGATACGCCGTGCCGCTTCCGGATCCAGCTGCTGCAGGCGCCGGTACAGGGCGTCATTCCCCTGGGCCTGCAACTCGGCTTCAAGGCGCGCCCGCACTGCGGCATCAGCCTGGGGCAAATCCCCCAGACCATCCCGCAAGGCTTTGAAATACATCATGGTTCCCCCGACTAGCAGGGGCACCTTACCCTTTTGAGTAATCTCCTCCATGGCCGCCAGGGCATCCCGATAGAACTCCCCGACCGAATAGCTCTCGGACGGGTCCCGAATATCAATCAGGCGATGGGGCGCCCGGTCCAGGATGTCCGGCCCCGGCTTGGCCGTGCCAATATCCATTCCCCGATACACCAATGCAGAGTCGACACTGATGATCTCACAAGGAAATCTTTGGCAAAGCTCTACGGCCAGGTCCGTTTTCCCCGCGGCTGTAGGCCCCATCAAAAAGATTGCCGAAGGTCGCCGGACGCTTTCGCATTCGCCTGTGGCCATTAGCGTCCCCTCAAAAAGAGCTTGTCCAGCTCGGCCAGGCTGAGCTGCGTCCAGGTGGGACGCCCATGGTTACACTGGCCGCTACGTTCGGTTTCCTCCATATCGCGAAGCAGGGCATTCATCTCCGCAATGGTGAGTTGACGGTTGGCGCGCACGGCACCGTGACAGGCCATGGTCGCCATCAGCTCGTTTGCCGTGGCTTCCAGGCGGTCGCTGCTACCCTGCTCCACCAGGTCACTCACCACGTCACGCACCAGCTGCTCGATATTGGCATCCCGCAACAATACCGGCACTTGCCGCACCAGCACCATTTCGGGGCCTGCCACCGACAACTCAAGCCCGAACCGGGCCAGAGACTGCTGATGCTCTTCCACCGCCGCCACCTCCCGGGTGCTAAGCGCCAGGCTCAAGGGCACCAACAACGGCTGCGCCCTCACACCTTGCCCATAATAGGCCAGCTTCATGCGCTCATAGGTGATCCGCTCATGGGCGGCATGCATATCCACAATGACCAGCCCATGGCGGTTCTGGGCCAGAATATAAATGCCATGGAGCTGGGCCACGGCAAAGCCCAAGGGTGGGTCGCCGGCGGCTTCTTCCGTTTCCGGCAAGGGCTGGGGCTTCCAGTCAATGGCGGGAGCCTGCAACCCGCCAATGGGCTGGGACAGCTCCAGGCTCCGGGCAGGCGCTGCGGGGTGCAGCTCCCGATAGATTTCCATCTGATCCCGCACTTCCTGCTGGCTCGGCTGCACCGCCAAGGGCATATTGGTCTGCTGGAAGGTTGGCGCCCAGCTTCGCTCAGCAGGGCTCGCAGAGGCTACGGCCATATTCTCCGGCTCCGGAACCGAGGCTTGCAGGCGTTGTTCCGGCCGAATTTCACCCAGCACCCGGTGCAGGCTTCGAAACAGGAAGTCATGCACTAGGCGGGAATCCCGGAAACGCACTTCGTGCTTGGTGGGATGCACGTTTACATCCACATTGGAGGGATCCAATTCGAAATACAGCACAAAGGCCGGATGGCGTCCGTTGTACAGCACATCCCGGTAAGCTTGGCGAATGGCGTGGGCCACCAGCTTGTCACGCACGACCC
>JAJUGC010000382.1 GCA_029268325.1 Gammaproteobacteria bacterium
CCCCTGAGCGCCGTAGGAATCTCCGGCCTTCAGGCCGGGGAGGATGTCAATGCCAGTCTGGATAAGTGGAGGGGAAATGAGTGCCCGAGTTGTGACGGTTTCGGCCATGTGGGTGCTGTGGATTGTCACGGCTGTGTGGGCTTTCAGCTTTTCACTGATTGATGTTTACCTGAGTGGAAACGTCGACAGCTATGTGGCTGTTTTTATCCGGGTGGCCCTGGCGTTTCTGCTGTTTCTCCCTCTGTTGCGGCCCCGTTCCCTGCCTTTGTCCAAAGTGATGGCCTTGACCGCCATTGGCGGCCTGCAGTTGGGAATGACCTATCTGCTGCTCTACCACTCGTTTTTGTACCTGACCGTTGCCGAAGTCCTGCTTTTCACCATTTTCACACCCCTTTATATCACCCTGCTTGAAGAGTTGTTGTTGAACCGGCGCCGTTTGCCTCTGCGCTGGTGGGTTGCCGCACTGCTGGCGGTGGCGGGCGCTGCGGTGATCCGCTACGACCAGATCAGCGACAGTGCGCTCTTCGGGTTTTTCCTGATCCAGGGAGCCAACTTTTGCTTTGCTGTGGGGCAGGTTGCCTATCGCCGTTTGCCCCTGGGGGATGTTCGTCAGCAAGCCCAGGTCTTTGGGTTTTTCTTTCTGGGAGCCAGTCTGGTGTCCGGCAGCGGGATGCTGCTGTTTGCGGACCAAACCATGTGGCCTGACACGTTCTTGGAGTGGGGAGTGCTGATTTGGTTGGGCCTGGGAGCGTCTGGCCTGGGCTATCTGGCGTGGAATCTTGCTGCCAAGCACGTTAATACCGGCCAACTTGCTGCCATGAACAATATGCTGATTCCTGCCGGAATCCTGGTGAACTTTGTCTTCTGGAATAGGGATATTGATTGGCTAAGGGTATTGATCGGCGGGATCATTATTGGGGTGGCAGTTTGGATCTGTCGGGGTCGGTCGCAAGTTTAGGGTTTGGGGCTTGGCCTGACCCAAGAGGAATTGGAAGGGGCGTCTGTTTTTAACAGGGGCTTGTCGGAAAGGATGGGAGCCCTGCACCTGCTAGGGAGACACCAGGTCTGCCTAGCAGGTATTACTCACACAGGAGAGCAAGGCGGCCTTAGCCACACTTGCTGTCGCCACAGTTCAGGCAGGTCATGCAGTTATCCAGAATGATCACTGACTTGGCGTTGCATTTCTTGCAGAGCGTGGCATTGGCCGGGAAGGCTCCGGATTCCTCGCCAGACTCGGAGGCCTCAGCCTTGGGCTGGCTGTTGCGGGCTTCGAATTCGGCGCGCTTTTCCGCCAGGATGCGCTTCTGAACGTCGCTCATTTCGTCGCTTTGAATCAGGCCAATGGCCTTCATGTGCTTCTCAATGACTGCGCCGATTTCAGCGACCAGAGACGGCATGAAAATCCCGCCTTTCTTGTAGTAGCCGCCGTTGGGGTCATAGACGGAGCGCAGCTCTTCCACCAGGAAGGTGATGTCACCACCTTTGCGGAATACGGCGGAGATAACCCGCGTCAAGGCAATCACCCACTGGAAATGTTCCATCGCCTTGGAGTTGATGAAGATTTCGTAGGGGCGGCGAACCTCGTGGTCCGTGTCCTCGTTCAGAATGATGTCGTTGATGGTGATGTAGAGCGCATGCTCCGAAATCGGAGGCTTGATCTTATAGGTGGTACCTAGGAGAAATTCCGGGTGCTCGATGGTTTCGTTCATCTCCACCGGCTTGGGCTCGTTGGAAGCCGGCTGCTCGGAAGAAGCGGCTTTCTTTACGGCGTAGCCAATGATGCGCTTATCAATCTTGACCGTCATGTTCGTTGTCCTGTTGTTCCAAGGCCGCCGGCGTTTTCTCCCGCCGGCGTATCATAGTTCGAGTATCAGGGAGTGTTGAGGGGGGATATAACCCCGCCTCAATACTTGCCGTAAGTGCCTTCCTTCAATGCATCGAACAGGTTGGCAGCGGTATGGATTTCCCCATCGTACTCGATTTCCTCGTTACCTTTCACGCTGATTACGCTGCCGTCTTCCAGAGTAAACTCGTAAATGGTGTTTTCAAGGTCTTTCTCCTTGACCAGTACGCCCTGGAAGGCTTC
>JAJUGC010000383.1 GCA_029268325.1 Gammaproteobacteria bacterium
CACCGCGGGAGTTCTACGTGGCAAAAACCAAGCCTTCTCCCCTGGGCAATCTCGTTGAAGCAAGAACCCGCCGAAGAGCTGTTGCAGATCAACGCAACACTCCGTAGGAATCTCCAGCCTTTAGGCTGGGGAGGATGTCAATACACTGAGATGTCGGAGAATTTCGGGCGGACACCTGGGTCCGCCCCTACACTGGAAAGGGAGGCGACTTACTCGACCCGCCGGAAGATCAGGTCCCACACCCCGTGTCCCAGGCGCTCGCCGCGCTTTTCAAATTTGGTAACCGGGCGGGTATCGGGCCGTGGTGAGTATTGGCCGGCCCCGGCGACGTTTTCATAGCCGGGCGCTGCCGACATGACTTCCATCATGTGCTCGGCATAGTTTTCCCAGTCCGTGGCCATATGGAACAGGCCGCCGACCCGCAGCTTCTTGCGGATCCGCTCCACAAACTCCGGCTGCACCAGGCGCCGCTTGTGGTGGCGCTTTTTATGCCAGGGATCCGGGAAGAAGAGCTGTACGCGCTCCAAAGAGCCATCGGGAATGCAGTGGTCGATCACCAGGTTCGCATCGGCATGGTAAATGCGGATGTTATCGACCCCCTCCTCGCTCATGCCTTTCAGCAAGGCGCCCACTCCCGGCAGATGCACCTCAATGCCAATAAAGTTCTTTTCCGGCTCGAACTTGGCCATCTCCAGCAAAGAGCCGCCCATGCCAAAGCCGATTTCCAGAATCAAAGGCGCTTCGCGGCCGAAGACTTGCGCAAAATCCGGCACGCCCTGCTCTACCGTCAGGCCTTTCTCCGGCCAGTGCGCGTCATAGGCCTTCTGCTGACCGGTAGTCATGCGTCCGCCACGAATCACGAAGCTGCGGATGCTACGAAGGTGTTGTTGATTGCCGTCCGACATCGTGAAATCTCTTGAGTTCGTTCGAAACGCTTGCACAGTTTCGAAGCAGTTTGGGGAAGGACGGGCATGATAGGAACTGAGCAGGGCCTTGGCAAGTTTGGCGTTGCCGACAGACCGGCCTCAGGACACTCCGTGCATGGCCATAAAGGCTTTCACCAGGCGCTGGGCGAAGGCTCTGACCTGCTCTGCATTCGGAGTCTCTACTTCCACATGGTAGGTAATCCGCAGGATATCCAACCCGCAAATCATACCAATCAGCAGCTCGGCGCTTTCCACCGGCTGGGGGCACTGGATCAGGCCCCGGCTGGCAGCATCCGCCAAATAATCCGCCAGCACCTGGTGGGTCTTGGCCGGCCCGCTTTCATACACGGCACAGAGATCCTGATTGGCTTGCGGGATGGAGCCCATCACACTCACCAGTTGGCGGTAGTCTTCGCCGTGGATCAGCTGCTTCATGGTCATGGCAAAATTGACCAACCCGGTCTGCAACTCCTGTCCGTTGACGGGGGCGCTCCCAAGGCCTGGTGGATCGGGCTGATACGAGTGGCCACCAAGGCACTGAGCAACTCATTGCGATTGGCGAAACGGGCATAGAGAGTCACTTTGGAAACCCCAGCTTCCTGGGCGACCCGCTCCATGGAAACCGCCTGAAGCCCTTCCGAAAACACCAATTGCCGGGCGATATCCAGAATGCGTTCCGCCAGATGTGGATCCGCCGGCCTGCCGGGTTTTCGAGGTGCCTTGTGCTTCATCGGTAATCCATCAACCTCCGGTTTTATAAATACTCACTGACCATAACGACCTTATGGTAGTATGCGCAACCTATAATTGTACGCTTCGTTCATTAATTGGTTTATGGAGTTAGCCCATGGGTTTGAGGCCTGCCACCATCCTGTTAGTTCTGGCAGCGATTGCCGGTTGCACGGATACAACCGCTACATCCCAAACAACCGAACCGCCCTTTGTGAAAACCATCCAGGTAAGTCCCAGCCAAGGTGCTGTGTTAGGGCTGTCCGGGACGGTCCGGGCCCAGATCGAGTCCCCCCTGTCCTTTCAGGTCAACGGCCGCATCATTACCCGCGCCGTGGACGCCGGCCACCAGGTACAAGCCCAGGATTTGCTGTTCGAACTGGACAAGCGTGACCTGCTCGCCAGTGTCCGCGCCGCCGAG
>JAJUGC010000384.1 GCA_029268325.1 Gammaproteobacteria bacterium
ACCGGCCGTTTTTCCAGAGCCTTCAGAAAACCCGCCCGCAATTTTTCCTCATCAAAAGGCTCGCGGCTACCATCCTGCTTGACCACGCGGGGCATGAGCAGCTCGGCCGTCTCATAGGTTGTGAAGCGCTCCGCACAGGATAGGCACTCTCGGCGCCGGCGCACTTGATTACCGCCCGCCACCAAGCGGGAATCGATCACCTTGGTATCCGCCGCACTACAAAACGGACAATGCATGAAGACCCCCTCGTAGGATTCGGTAGACTCCCGCCCCCATTCAGGTGGGCCGGGAGTCCAGGCTTTAGCTCAGATTACAAAGCATTAGCTTTTATAAACGGGAAAGCGCTTGCACAGCTCCTGAACCTTGGCTTTGACCGCTGCAATGGTCTCTTCGTTATTCAGGTCGCTGAGGATGTCGCAAATCCAACCCGCCAGCTCACGGCACTCGGCTTCCTTGAAGCCACGGGTGGTTACCGCCGGCGTACCGATCCGCAGACCGGAAGTGACGAACGGCGAACGCGGATCGTTCGGCACGCTGTTCTTGTTCACCGTGATGTTGGCCCGGCCCAGAGCGGCATCCGCATCTTTACCGGTAATGTCCTGCTTGATCAGGGACAGCAGGAACAGGTGGTTCTGAGTACCGCCGGATACCACATCGAAGCCGCGCTCGATGAATACTTCCGCCATGGCCTGGGCGTTCTTCAGGACTTGCTTCTGGTATTCCTTGAATTCCGGTTGCAAGGCTTCTTTGAAGCAGATCGCCTTAGCCGCAATCACATGCTCCAGCGGGCCGCCCTGGGTGCCGGGGAACACGGCAGAGTTGAGTTTCTTTTCGATCTCTTCGTTGGCACGGGCGAGGTTCAGGCCGCCACGGGGACCACGCAGGGTCTTGTGGGTCGTGGTAGTGACCACGTCCGCAAAGGGAACCGGGTTGGGATAGATGCCGGCCGCCACCAGACCCGCCACGTGGGCCATATCCACAAACAGGTAGGCACCTACTTTGTCGGCAATTTCCCGGAAGCGGGCAAAGTCCAGCACCTGGGAGTAGGCGGAGAAACCGGCCACGATCATCTTCGGCTTGTGCTCCAGCGCCAGGCGCTCCACTTCGTCATAGTCGATCAGGCCCTGGTCGTTGATGCCATACTGCACGGCATTGTAGAGCTTGCCGGAAGAGCTGACCTTGGCGCCGTGGGTCAAATGACCGCCATGGGCCAGGCTCATGCCCAGGATGGTGTCACCTGCATTGAGTAGCGCCAGGTACACAGCGGCGTTGGCCTGGGAGCCGGCATGGGGCTGAACGTTGGCATAGTCGGCGCCAAACAGCTGCTTGGCACGGTCAATGGCCAGCTGCTCGATCACGTCCACATGTTCACAGCCACCGTAATAGCGCTTGCCCGGATAGCCTTCGGCATATTTGTTGGTCAGGGCCGAGCCCTGCGCTTCCATAACGCGCGGACTGGTATAGTTTTCGGACGCGATCAGTTCGATATGTTCTTCCTGGCGTTCCACCTCGGCCTGCATTGCATTCCAGACCTCATCATCAAACCCGGCAATCGTCATCTTACGGTCAAACATCTGTCGCCTCTTGCAATGGTGCTCGCAGCTGAAAGGATGAGCGGGTCCTCGCCCAGGCTCCGCCCCTGAGAAAACGCCGTATTTTAAACCAATTGGCGCCAATCATCACCATATACGCGGACTTTTGCTCCAGCACCGGTTTCAGGCCTCCAATCCGTTGCGAAACCCGTCCAGATCCGCTAGCTTTAGCCGCCAAATCTCCCCGCCTGAAGGGGCCCTTATTACACAGGTATAGAATCGCTATGTCTCAATACGTTTTTACCATGCACCGCGTGGGCAAAGTGGTGCCGCCTAAACGTGAAATCCTTAAGGATATCTCCTTATCCTTCTTCCCGGGCGCCAA
>JAJUGC010000385.1 GCA_029268325.1 Gammaproteobacteria bacterium
CACTAGTATTACCAGAAAGCCGCCGACTCCTAGGTACTTGGCTACGCCTTCCCCCATGGAGGTTCCCACTTCAATCGCCTCAGGCAGGACCCGCAATACCGTTCTATAGCTGACCGGTTTCAAGTGGACGGATTGTTTCTTATCATTGGGCATTACCCTCAGCGGGGCCTTGCGTGCATAGATATTCCGCTTACGTTGAGATTCCGTAAACGTCAGCTCCGGCTCTTTTTTCCGCCATTCCGGAATCAGAATGCCACGTTCTTTATCGTCTACCGGCATGGAATCAGCTATTCCTCTCTCAGTGTGTGGTTGACCAATGGAGCTTCTGAAGCCGTTGGGTCCCCGTAGATCAATACCTCGGCCCATGCCTCCTCGTAGACCTCAATATCCAACTGGGCGGAAAGCTCCACAGTCCAGAAATCGTCTTCCCGCTTACTGTCATCCTGATCTGGGTTTACGCTCTCCATGTCGTTCTCGTAGGTGTCCCGCCGGGCCGCCACCAAGACGACATCACCGGGACGATGGCTGTAGTTTGCCACCAGCGCATCCTTACCGTCCTTGCGCCGGGCAATAACCCGCACCAGCCAGCATAGATGGTTCTCCAGCGCTTGCGGGGTGACGATGCGGGCCCAGGCCTCGCGCATCATCTGTGGGCCGGGCCGTTCACCTCGAATCAGTTTGCCCGCATCGCGAACCATATTGAGTGGGTTGACCTGATGAGCCAGGGAGCGGCCGTAGTTACTCATGTTGGTGAAGCGGCTGCGAAAATCAAAATCCACCTGGATACCCAACATCAAAGTATTTAATTGTCCCTGTTCGCGCTCAAAGCTTCCCCACTTGTCCTTGGCTTTTCCCCATAAACTTCGGGCTGCCCACTCTTCGGTAGGGGTATCCTGCAAAGCAGCAACAAAAAATCCTGCGATAATACCAAGGGCGACGAGAACTAAGCCCCATCCTGTTACAGATAGCCCAAGAAGAGCCACTTTACCTAGTCCAAAAGCAGCGGCCATACCCGCCACACCCGCACCAATCAAGAACACTCCTTGAATAAACTTCGCCGCAGCTACATCCGAGTCTCCTTGATCAGATGACTCAAAAGCACCCACGACAGAAGCAGCCCCATCTATAAGTGCTGCAGCAGCCCCCACTATCCCCGCTGCCTTTTTAAGGCTTGCCTTCAGAGCCTCCTTAGCGGCCTGCTCCGCCATCTCCGCGCCAAGAGCCAGAAAGGCACCGGAAAGCCCCAATCCCGAAGTCAGCAAGCTGGTGCCAGCCTGCTGCCGTTCCTCAGCACTGCCATGTTTGAATTTGTCCCAGGCATCGAGCAGGGCCAGAGAGGAGAACACACCGGAGCCCACTGCCAGCAGGGCACTGCCATTGCTGGCCAGAGTCACGCTATTGCGGGCCAGACGATCAAGTTGGGTTCGGGTCACCAGGCGGGCGGCACCCTGCCAGGCCTGGTTCAAGTTGGCCGCCGCCGGTCTCAGGATATAGTTGCCGGCTCGGGCCATGGCAGCCGCGCCGGCGCTGGCGCCGGAAGCCGCCCGGGATGGCAGGTCCATGGCACCGTCCAGGGCATCGCCCACCGCATCCGGCACGTCACTGGCCCACAGATACACATCCACCAGAGCATCGCTCATTGCGCTGGCACCACGGGCCTCCAGGGCAATGGCGCCACCCAGCACCAGGCTTTGTACCTTGTCGCCCCGCACCTGGCCCGCAAAGGTGCGCATGGCGCCTTGCAGAGTACCCATTTGCCGATTCCAGAACCGCGTGGCATCGCTCAATGACATCTGTACTTTCAGCAGCGCTGGCAGTTGGTTGCCGCTGCTGCGTGCGGCTATTACTCCGGACAGGTTACGCAACTGCTCGCGGAAGGCGGCGGTGATTTCATCCCGTTTGGCTAAGCCC
>JAJUGC010000386.1 GCA_029268325.1 Gammaproteobacteria bacterium
CAGAGCCGCCTCAGTCGCCACCCGCCCGTGAGGAGCCCTATGAGTTGCGCTGGTACGACGAGCGTCCGGTGTCCTATCGGCGCTGGTAACCAGCTTGCCCTGGGAGCGGTCAGATGAACCGGTCTGGCTGCAAGGGCTTCAAGGCGCGCCCGGATGGCTGGGCGGGAAACTCATCTACCTGGATCACCTGTCGCACGGTTTCCATGGCATGGCGGATCATGTCTGCCTGGGACGGCTGGATCAGGTTGCGCTCCAACCCCTTGGCCAAAGCTTCTTCATAATTGGTTTCATTAATTTTCATCTGCAGGGCCTGCTCCAGCTTGTGGGACAGGGGCTCAGCCTGCAGCGCCAACTGTAAGGCGTGCTCCACCAGCCCTAGCGCGTCTTCCGGATCGCCTGTCCAATAGGCACCCCGGGTCAGCCGGTCGCGGCTGTCGCCCGGCTTTTGCAGGATCTTGGCGGCTGCCCGACTCCGCTTGTCGTTGGGGCCCTTTTCCTGGCGTCCCAGGGGCAGGACGATGGGGCGCAGCAGTCCTCTCAGCCAGAGAGAGGGCAGGTTCCGCAGGATATCGTCAATGCGGCTTTCGACCTTTTGCAGGGAATCCTCAAGGGCCCATTCCAGCAGCGGTCGGTCCTGAGAGGGACAGCCATCATCCTCGTAGCGCTTGAGTGTGGCGGCCGCCAGATACAGGTGGCAGAAAGCATCCGCGAACCGGCCCGAGAGCTTTTCCTTGCGCTTGAGGCTTCCGCCCAGCCGGATCATGGCGACATCGGCCAGGAAGGCGAAAGCGGCATGCAAACGGTCGAGGCGCCGATAGTAGGTGGCGGTGGCATCGGTTCGGGGAGCCGGTCCAATGGTGGCGCAGGTCAGTCCCATGAACAGGGTTTTGGCCGCGTTGCTCATGGACAGGCGCATGTGCTCTCCCAGCAAGACCTCGAACTCCTGCAGGGCCCGCTGCTGGTTTTCGTCGGCTGTGACCTGCATTTCCCGGAGTACGAAGGGATGGGAGCGGATGGCACCCTGGCCGAAGATCATCAGGCTACGGGTGAGGATGTTGGCGCCCTCCACGGTAATGCTAATGGGGATGGCCTCATAGACCCTGCCCAGGAAGTTACGGGGCCCGACACAGATACCACGTCCGCCAAGGATATCCATGGCCTGGTTGATCACCACACGCATGTCTTCGGTGAGGCTGTATTTGAGAACGCCCGAGAGCACGCTGGGCTTTTCTCCCAGGTCCAGGGCACCGGCCGTAACCAGGCGTGCCGAATCCATGCGATAGGTGATGCCCGCCATGGCGCCAAGCACTTCCTCAACCCCCTCGAATTTGGCAATCGGCAACCGGAACTGGTTGCGGATCCGGGCATAGGCGCCCACATAGCGGCAGGATAGCTTGGCGGCCCCCGTGCTGAGGGCCGGCAGGGAAATGGAGCGTCCGGCGGCGAGAGAGTTCATCAACATCATCCAGCCCTGGCCGATCCGCACCTGGCCGCCGATGACCCAGTCCACCGGCACGAACACATCCTTGCCGCGGGTGGGGCCGTTCTGAAAGGCGCAGGTCAACGGATAATGGCGGTTGCCGATTTCCACACCCGGAGTTGAGGTGGGAATCAGGGCACAGGTAATGCCCAGGTCTTCTTCGCCGCCGAGCAGTCGTTGGGGATCCAGGGCGCGAAAGGCCAATCCCAGAACGGTGGCGATGGGAGCCAGGGTGATATAGCGCTTTTCCCAGGTCAGACGGAATCCCAGGGTTTTGACACCGTTGTACTCTTCCTCGCACAAAATGCCATAGTCGGGAATGGAGCCCGCATCGGAGCCGGCATAGGGGCTGGTCAGGGCGAAACAGGGAATTTC
>JAJUGC010000387.1 GCA_029268325.1 Gammaproteobacteria bacterium
AATGGGGGTAAGGGGGCCGTCTGCCTGATGGGCGGAAAAACTGCCGTAAGCGACTAAAAAGCGATCAACTTCACCCTGCCGACCGGGTCACAATCGAGAAAAAATCAGAATCGGTGGGGTGATGAGAAATCCGGGCTAGAGGAACGTTCTTTATTTTGTCGCGAGGCCGGGCATTGGCGGTACCTGAAAGGCACACCTCTGGTCACAACACTTCGACCGGAACGCAACAGCCCCTGCCCGTGTGGAAGCGGAAAGAAATTCAAGAAGTGCTGCCTCGATTGAATCTCAAGGCAGCAGGCTCTCGATTCCTAGACGTTGAAAGGTCAGGCCATCATCTGGCGCAGCACATAATGGAGAATGCCACCGCTACGGAAGTAGGCCATTTCATTAGCCGTGTCGATCCGGCAACGCACGGCGAACTGGCGCTGGCCCCCGTCGGGCTGAGTGGCTACCACCGTTAACTCCTGGCCAGGCTTCAAGGAGTCCGACAGGCCCTGGATGTCCAGCTCTTCCGTCCCCTTCAAGCCCAGGCTCTGGGCATTCTCCCCTTCTTTAAACTGCAGTGGCAGCACGCCCATCCCCACCAGGTTGGAGCGGTGAATCCGTTCGAAGCTTTCGGCTATGACCGCCTTGACTCCTAACAGACGGGTTCCCTTGGCCGCCCAGTCCCGGCTGGAGCCGGTCCCGTATTCCTTGCCGGCAATCACCACCAGCGGCGTGCCCTCGGACTGGTAGCGCATGGCAGCATCATAAATGGACAGCTGCTCGCCGGATGGAATATGCAGGGTTTCACCCCCTTCCACTCCAGGAAGCATCAGGTTGCGAATACGGATGTTGGCAAAGGTGCCACGCATCATGACTTCATGGTTCCCCCGACGGGAACCATAGGAGTTGAAGTCCGCCACGCTCACCCCCCGCTCCAGCAGGTAGGCACCCGCCGGCGACTGTGCCTTGATGCTGCCGGCCGGAGAGATATGGTCGGTGGTCACCGAGTCGCCCAACAGTGCCAAAATCCGCGCCTTGCGAATATCCGCCAGGGCCGCGGGGGGCTGATCCAGCCCTTCGAAGAACGGCGGGTTCTGAATATAGGTGGAGGCATCATTCCACTGATAGGTCTTGCCTGTTGCAGTCTGAATGGTTTGCCACTGCTCATCGCCGGTAAAGACATCCGCATAACGACGCTGGAACATGGCACTGTCCACCTGCTGCATGGCCTCGGCAATTTCCTGGTTGCTGGGCCAGATATCCTTGAGGTAGACCGGCTGGCCATCGCTGCCGGTTCCGATGGGTTCCGAGGACATATCGATATTGGTGGTTCCCGCCAGGGCAAAGGCCACCACCAGCGGCGGGCTGGCCAGCCAGTTACTCTTGACCTGGGGATGGATCCGTCCTTCAAAGTTGCGGTTACCGGACAACACCGCCGACACCACCAGATCTCCCTCGTTCACGGCCTGACCAATGGCCTCGGGCAAAGGCCCGGAGTTGCCGATACAGGTGGTACAGCCAAACCCGACCAAGTTGAATCCCAGTTGTTCGAGGTAGGGTTCAAGCCCGGCTTTGGCGAGATAGTCCATCACGACTTTAGAGCCTGGGGCAAAGGAAGATTTTACCCAGGGCTTCCGGGCCAGCCCCTTTTCTATCGCCTTGCGGGCCAGTAACCCCGCCGCCATCAGCACACTGGGGTTGGAGGTATTGGTACAAGAAGTAATCGCCGCGATCACCACATCGCCATGCCCCAGCTCAAAGCTCTCGCCGGGCACGGGGACTCTTTGCTGGGGATCTTTGCCGGCAGTGCTCATTAACAACTG
>JAJUGC010000388.1 GCA_029268325.1 Gammaproteobacteria bacterium
ATACCATACCACCACTCCCGGTCCGTTCGTCTTAAAAACTCAAGGGGTTCCACGATCCTGCCGGCCAGGCGCCGCACTGGACACTGGTTGCCAGCTATAAGGCTAGCAGGCCGTTGTCTTTGTACCAGCACCACTATAGCGCCCACAGCTGCACAGCTTGCCTGAGCTCTAAAGCCATGCCTATATGTGGAATACCGCATCTGCTGAGCCAATTACAAAGAGATTGTCATTTTTACAAGGTCTCACATTATCCCCAGCACCCATAAGCTCCGCAACCACCCTTCCCTATTCTTTATCCAGCCTTTGATCCAGCCGGGCATAGGTTTTGCTGAAATCCTGGAACAAGCACGCAATGCCAAGGAGCAAGCTCCAGACCACGCCCTGGAGTCAGTCCAAGACCAGGAGGTGAAACGCCCATGGATTGTTGCCAAATTCTGCCCAGAGCTTGGCTGGCTTTGATAGTGCTGGCATGGGTGACGGCACTGCCCGTGATGGCCCAAAGCGAGTCGCCCGAAACGGAAGAGCCGCCTCCCGACACATACGACCCGCTGAACCGGACAACGCCCGAGAGGCTGGTCCTGGGCTTTGTCGCAGCCATGGCCGATGGGAACCACGAAAAGGCCGCCCAGTACTTCAACCTCAATAAAATCCCCGCACGCCAGCGAACCCAACGGGGCATTGAACTCGCCCAGAACCTCCAGCAACTGCTGGATCGGGGCGGCATGTTCGCACCCCGCTGGCAACTCAGTGAAGACCCACGGGGAGTGCTGGATGACAACCTGCCACCCGAGCAGGAGCAGGTCGGCACCCTCCCCTCGCCGGAGGGAACCCAAGCCATTCTCGCCGAACGGATCGAAGATGAAGAGTTGGGTTGGATCTGGGTGTTTTCCAGCGAAACCGTCAGCCAGATTCCCGAGCTGGTGGAACAGTTGCCGGACAGCACCTTAAGCCGCCTGCTACCCCAGTCCCTCAGTGACCCGCTCTGGAAAGGCGTGTCGCTGGGACATTGGGTCGCCGCCCTCATCCTGGCCCTAATCGCCACCTTCAGCGCCTGGCTGCTGGTCAAGTTCCTCGGTTTTCTGGCACCGCGCATCTCCCGCGCCCACCTGCGTCCTTACGTACGCAAGATTCGGGACGCGGCATCGCCTCCCCTCATCCTGATTCTGGCGATCATGTTCTTTTTTTCCGCGGCCGTGCTGGTCGGGCTCTCTATCATTGCCCGCCAGTACCTGGCCAGCCTGGCCGATATCCTCTTGATTATCGCCGGCACTTGGCTGGTGCTGCGACTGATTGACCTGATCGGCGAAACCAGCACGGAACGGGTCGGCCGGCGGGGCTGGTCCGGCGCCCTGGCGGCAGTGATCCTGTTCCGCCGTTTCAGCAAGGCGGCCGTGGTTGCCATTGCCCTGATGATTGCCCTCGACCTGTTTGGCTTCGATGTCACCGCCGGCTTGGCGGCACTGGGTATTGGCGGCCTGGCCATCGCCCTGGGTGCCCAGAAAACCGTGGAGAACTTTGTCGGCAGCCTGACCCTGATTGCCGACCAGCCAATCCGGGTTGGAGACTTCTGCCGCTTTGGCACGACCCTGGGCACGGTCGAGGACATCGGTATGCGCTCTACCCGGGTCCGTACCTTGGACCGCACCCTCATTACCATTCCCAATGGCACCTTCTCCTCGATGGAAATCGAGAACTACAACCGCCGTGACCAGTTCTGGTTTCACCCGACCCTGAACCTGCGCCTTGAAACCACCCCGGATCAGATCCGCTATCTGCTGGTG
>JAJUGC010000389.1 GCA_029268325.1 Gammaproteobacteria bacterium
ATGCCTATTTGGGAGCTCCCGGCATTGTCACTGCCCTCCAGGCCGGCGCAGACATCGTCATCACCGGACGGGTGGTGGATAGTGCGGTGGTTCTGGCCCCGCTGGTCCATGAGTTCGGCTGGGCCTGGGATGACTACGACAAGCTGGCCCAGGGCAGCCTGGCCGGACACATCATCGAATGCGGCGCTCAGTGCACCGGCGGCAACTTTACCGACTGGGAAGAGGTTCCGGGCTATGAAAACATGGGCTTTCCCATTGTAGAGGTCAGCCCTGACGGCAGCTTTATCGTCACCAAGCCCGAGGACACTGGCGGCCTGGTTACCACCGCCACGGTTGGCGAGCAATTGGTCTACGAGATTGGCGATCCCCGCGCTTATTTCCTGCCGGATGTGGTGTGCAACTTTACCCAGGTGAAGCTGGAGCAAGCTGGGCCAGACCGGGTCCGCGTCTCAGGCGCCCAGGGCCTGCCCCCCACCGACCAGTACAAAGTCAGCGCCACCTACCCCGATGGCCACAAATGCACCGTGACCTTTTTGCAGGCGGGCATCGACGCCCGACGCAAGGCAGATCGGGTAGCCCGCGCCATTATCGACAAGACATCCCGCCTGTTCGCGGAGCGGGGCATGAAGCCCTATTCCGAGGTCAATATCGAACTCTTGGGCAGTGAAGCCACCTATGGCCCCCATAGCCGGATTGATAACCCCCGGGAAGTGGTGGTGAAGATTTCCGTCGCCCATCCGGAAAAACATGCCTTGGTCCTGTTCTCCCGAGAAATTGCCCAAGCCGCCACGGGCATGGCCCCAGGTATCACAGGCATCGTCGGCGGACGTCCCACGGTGTGGCCGAAAATCCGCCTGTTTTCCTGCCTGATCCCGAAAGATTCCGTAAACGTTGTGGTGGATCTCAATGGAGAGAAGATCCCGGTGACGGTGGCAACCCAGGACGGCTTCGATCCAGAGCAGCTCCCGCCCCTAGCCGTGGAAACCGGCGCCCTCTCAACCCCCGAAACCAGCGTCCCCCTGGTCAAGCTGGCCTGGGCCCGTAGTGGTGACAAGGGCAACCACAGCAATATCGGCGTAATTGCCCGCCAGCCAGAATACCTGCCCTATATTCGTGAGGCACTCTCGGAAGCGGCGGTAGCCCGTTACATGAGCCATGTTCTGGACCCCGAAAAGGGCAGAGTCAACCGCTGGGAGTTGCCAGGCATCCATGCCCTGAACTTTCTGCTGGAGCACAGCCTGGGCGGTGGTGGCGTCGCCAGCCTGCGGATCGATCCGCAAGGCAAGGCCTTCGCCCAGCAACTACTGGAGTTTCCAGTTCCCGTTCCCCAATCCATTGCCGATTCAGTGAAATAAGAGGACGCCATGCCATACCAGTCTGTTTTGAAAGAAGGATTGTTTGAAGGCAAGACCATCATCGTCACCGGTGGTGGGAGTGGCATCGGCCGCTGCACCGCCCATGAACTGGCTTCTCTGGGCGCCCATGTGGTCGTGATTGGGCGCAAGCTGGAGAAGCTGGAACAGGTTTGCAACGAAATCCAGGAAGATGGCGGCAAAGTCTCCGCTTTTGCCTGCGATATCCGCGAAGAAGACAAGGTAAAGGAAGTCATCAAAGCCATCGTTTCCCAACAGGGACACATCCATGGCTTGGTCAATAACGCCGGCGGCCAGTATCCGGCGCCCCTGGCCGCTATCAACCAGAAGGGCTTTGAGACCGTGGTCCGGACCAACCTGGTGGGTGGCTTC
>JAJUGC010000390.1 GCA_029268325.1 Gammaproteobacteria bacterium
GGGTTGGGATCTTCAGCACGGCGCTGTAGGCCTCGCTGGCCAGGTACAGACTCCCTTGGTCATCGCAGGTGATGCCTTCCCAGTCGTATTGTTTGCCCACCAGGGTGAGGATCATCTGGCGCAACACGTCCACGGCGGTGGCTAAAGGCGGCGGTGGCGGCAGCTCTGTGAAGCGTCCAAAGGGGCGGACTTCCGCCTGGCCGTTGGCACCCAGGCGGATTTCCTGGATTTCCAGGTCATGCCGGTCAGACACCGTCAGCAACTTGCCCTGGCAGGCGGTTAACCCCGAGGGCTGGAAGTTGCCCGGCCAACTCAGCCGATAGGCGTGGACCAGCTCCAGTTCCGGCCACTCTGGGGGAGCCTGGGCCGAGGCGAATGTGATCGCCGGCCCCAGCAGGAGCAGAAAGGCAAACCACCCCAGAGCTCGCATTTACTCACCTTGCTGGCGTTTCAGGTAGCGGTTGAGCTGTTGCTTGAGCGCGGCCGGCAGCTCACGGATGGTCAGGGAGCCGGATTCCGGGTCGTAGATGACGGTCTGGTCGATGGCGTCCGAAGAAAAGGACAAGGTGACACCTTTGGCCCGGCCGCTGAACTTGACCAGGGACCTCAGCCGGCGACGGTCGGGACGGATTTCGTCGCTCAGGGGCGTTTCCTGGTTGCGGGCGAACTCGGCAAAGGCCTGGGGGTTCTTCTCATCAATCAGGCGCGACAGGGTTTCCAGCTCAACCGGCTCGCCGAACTGCTCCTGCTCCACACAGTAATCGTAGACTCGCTTGCGGTACTGGGGCTCTTCTTCCTGGGGCAGTTGGGCGGAAAACTGCTCCACTGCCTGCAGGAAGGTGTTGGTTTCCTCCTTGATGTCGATGGCGCTGACAAAACCCAGGGTGTTGAGCACGACCTCGGCCCGGGCCTTGGCCCCGCCGCCGACTAAGGTGGTGATGTAACTGTCGCTGCGGTGCTTGCCCTTCCAGGCATCAAGCTCGATCCGGGCGGCGATGTCCAGGTGGGCGGGATCCAAGTGCTCGGTCAGGGTCAGCTCCAGGTCGTTGGTGAGCTGGAAACTGGAGGCCTCGGGAATCAGGAAAAAGTACAGGTCATGCCCTTCCGGGCGTTGATCCAATGCCAGCATGACGGAACCATCCAGGCACACCGGCGCCTCTTGCAGGGCCTGTTGCAGGCGTTCCATGACCAGTTGGCTGAAGCGGGCGAAGGGAATCTTTTCGTCTAGACATTCCTGTAGCCAGCGGCTGACCGGAAAGCTGGCGTAATCATCCTGGAAGCAGCCATAGTTTTTGCCGGCCTTGCCGTTGAACGTCTTGCGCAGGGTGTTGAACAGGGACTCCGCGTCGGCACCGATGGCGTGGGCCTCATTACGCAGCTTGAGGGAGACCTCGCCGTCTTCCTGCCACTTCTGGATACGATGAAAAACAAGATGTTGTAAAGCCATAAGAACTCAATCGACACTTATTGCTGCCGGCCAGCCTGCGGGGCCGGGAAGAACTTGGATGCACGCTCGAACCTAGGCAGGCCCTGTTGGTGGCGGAGCGCTGACGGTAGCGGATCGAGAGGCGTGACGCAATGCTCAGAGCCAGGAGATTTCCGAAACGTTCCGGCTCCCTCCATGATAGCCTCTGGGCTCAGGGAGA
>JAJUGC010000391.1 GCA_029268325.1 Gammaproteobacteria bacterium
CCTGGCCATCCACCTTACGGCTGGAAAGAATGACCGCCTCCGGCCCCAACTCCTCCCGAACCAGCTTCAGCCCTTGCTGCATGTTTGCTGCAATAAAACGTTTTACTTTCATGACGGACTCCTCTTGCCCGCAACCTGTCCCTGACCCGACAGGCTGTCACCTAAAACCATGCCATCTAACAATTTGATTACTCAGGCCTTTTGACCTTGTCCCGCGTCAGCAGCCGTTGTTAGCTACTAACCGTCGCGACGATGGTGATCTGTTTGTTGTCCGGAACCTCCTGGTAGGACAGAACATGCAGGCGCTCAATGCTGTTGCGAATAAAGCGAGACACCACACTGCGCAGCGGGGCAGAGACCAGCAGAATAGCCGGCTTGCCCATCATTTCCTGTTGCTGGGCCGCTTGAGCCAGCGAACGCTGGAAGCGCTCCATCATGTTCGGCTCCAGGAGCAGACCGACTTCGTCAAAAGATCCACTCTGTTGCGCTTGTTGCATAGATCTAAGCAACAACTGTTCCAACTCCGGCTCCAGGGTAATCACCGGCATTTCGGGATCGTTGCCACAGATGCCCTGCACGATCAGGCGGCGCAACGCCACTCGCGCGGCAGCGGTTAATTGGTTGATGTCCTGGGTTTTCGGCTGCACGCTCACCAATGCCTCGGCAATGGTGCGCATATCTCGGATGGGAACGTCTTCGTGCAACAGGTTCTGGAGCACCTTCAACAGCTGGCTCAAGCTGATCGTGGTGGGTACCAGCTCCTCTGCCAGCTTGGGCGAAGCCTTGGCCAGCTGGTCAAGCCACTGCTGCACTTCCTCGTGGCCGATCAGCTCATAGGCATGGGTGCTGAGAATCTGGTTCAAGTGGGTTGCCACTACAGTACTGGCATCCACCACCGTGTAGCCCAGGGTCTGGGCCTGTTCCTTATAGGCCTGGTCGATCCAGACCGCCTCCAACCCAAAGGCCGGATCCTTGGTCTCAATTCCCTCCAGGCGCCCAAACACCTGTCCCGGGTTAATGGCCAGCTCCCGGTCGGGATGGATTTCCGCTTCGGCAATGGCCACGCCCATCAGGGTGATACGGTACGCATTAGGCATCAAATCCAGGTTGTCGCGGATATGGACGGTTGGCATCAAAAAGCCCAGCTCCTGGGACAGCTTCTTGCGCACCCCTTTAATCCGCGCCAGCAACTGTCCGCCCTGGGCCTTGTCCACCAGCGGAATCAATCGATAGCCCACCTCCAGGCCAATCACATCCACGTTCAACACATCATCCCAACCCAGCTCCTTGGTCTCGGGTGACGGCATGGGTGTCGGTCCACCCTGGCCCTGCAAGCCCGCCTTGGCAGCACCAGCATCCCGGGCTATTCCCCCGCCCCGGCCCACCGGAGCGGCCACTTCCTCAACTTCTTCCTGATCCCGCTTCTTCTTCAGGTAATAGGCCAGCCCGCCAGTCACTGCTCCCAAGCCTAAAAAAGCCAGATGGGGCATGCCGGGCACCAGCCCCATCACAATCAAAATACCGGAAGCGACCGCCAGGGCACGGGAAGAGCCGAACATCTGGCCGGTAATC
>JAJUGC010000392.1 GCA_029268325.1 Gammaproteobacteria bacterium
AAAATCATTTTTGCCGGCACTCCCGAGTTTGCCGCAACCAGTCTCCAGGCCCTGATCGACCAGGGCAAACACCAAGTCATCGCCGTGTACAGCCAGCCGGACCGGCCGGCGGGTCGCGGCCAGAAACTCCTGCCCAGCCCGGTCAAGAAAGTTGCGCTGGAGCACCAGATCCCGGTGTACCAGCCCCTGAGCCTGAAAACGCCGGAAGCCCAGGAAGAACTCAAGGCTTTGGGAGCGGACCTGATGGTGGTGGCCGCCTACGGGCTGATCCTGCCCAAGGCCGTGCTGGACACCCCCCGGTTGGGCTGCATCAATGTCCACGCCTCCTTGTTACCCCGCTGGCGGGGTGCCGCCCCTATCCAACGGGCCATTGCCGCGGGCGATCAGGAGACCGGCATCACCATCATGCAAATGGATGTGGGCCTGGATACCGGCGCCATGCTGCATAAGCTTCGCACCGAGATCCAACCCGACGACACCGGCGGCAGCCTGCACGACCGCCTGGCAGAGCTGGGCGCCCAAGCCCTGTTGGAAAGCCTGGAGAACCTGACAGAACGCCAAGCCCGGGCCGAACCCCAGGATGACAGCCTCGCCACCTACGCCCACAAGCTCGACAAAGACGAAGCCCGCATCGACTGGCGCCGTCCCGCCAGCGAAGTTGCCCGGCTGGTTCGGGCCTTCAATCCCTGGCCGGTGGCTTTTACCGAAGACCAAGGTGAGCGTATCCGCATCTGGAGTGCAGAAGTGGTATCAGGCTCTGCCGACCAGCCCGCGGGCACAATTCTGGCCCGGGAGCGGGACGGTGTGGTCGTCGCCTGCGGCCAGGACGCCCTGAAGATCACCCAACTGCAACTGCCCGGCGCCCGCGCCATGAGCGTTGCCGACTTTATCAACGGCGGCAAGCCCTTCCTGCAAGCCGGCGCGCAGCTGGATGCCAGCCATGGCTAAACAACCCGCGCCCAAGACTTCCCCCTCCTCCAGCCTGTCGCCCCGGGTAGCTGCCGCCTTGGCCGCCTGCCGGGTGCTCCAGGACGGTGAATCCCTGTCCACCATCCTGCCCAGCCTGGCCGGGCGGGTCAGCCCCGTTGACCGGGGGCTTCTACAGGAACTCAGCTTTGGGGTCTGCCGGTTTCAGGCACGGCTGCAGGCCATTACCCGGGAATTGTTGAAATCTCCCTTCAAGGCCAAAGACCAGGATATCCACTGCCTGCTACTGGTCGGGCTTTACCAACTGCTGTATCTGGATACGCCCGCCCATGCGGCCATCCACGAAACCGTGGAAGGGGCGCGCAGTCTGAAAAAGCCCTGGGCGACCGGTGTGTTGAACGGGGTGCTGCGCAACTTCCTGCGCCAGAAAGAAGCGCTTCTGGAGAAAGTGGATCAGTCCGATGCCGCCCGCTATAGCCACCCCAACTGGCTGCTCAAACGCCTGCGCCAAGCCTGGCCCCAGCACTGGCAACAGATTGTCCAGGCCAATAACGGCCGCGGCCCCATGACGTTGCGG